>JAIXVS010000233.1 GCA_027482795.1 Rhodobacter sp. | reverse complement strand
TCCATTTCAACCACATTGCCTTTGCGCAGGCTAGAAGCGATGACTTTCACGGGTTTGATCCTTGTTTTTGGGCGCGACCAGCCCTATCGGGGGCTGCGCAGACTGGCTGCGCTTTAGCCTAGTTTTTTGCAAATCTCCAGAGGATAGCCAAAATCATGCAAAACCCGTGGTGGAATGCCCAAAGCCACGCTGACCGCCGCCCTTTGTTGCTGGCCCGCAATCGCATTTTGGCGGCGCAGCGGGCCTGGCTGGCCGATGCTGGGTTCATCGAAGTTGACCCCGCCGCCTTGGCGATATCCCCTGGAAACGAGGCGCATTTGCACGGTTTTGCCACGCAGGCACTGGGCAATGATGGCGCGGCGCGGCAGATGTATCTGCACACCAGCCCCGAATTTGCAATGAAAAAGCTGCTGGCAGCGGGCGAGACGCAGATCGCCGCCTTTTCACATGTGTTTCGCAACCGCGAAAGGGGCGCGCTGCACAGCCCCGAATTTACCATGCTGGAATGGTACCGCACTGGCGCGGATTACAGCGTTCTGATGGCCGATATTGCCGCGCTGATTGCCGCTTCGGTGCCAGCGGCGGGCAGTGATAAGTTGCGCTTTCGCGATAGGTTGTGCGACCCATTCGCGCCCTTTGAACGCATTTCGGTGCACAGCGCCTTTGAAACCTATGCAGGCATCGATCTGCTGGCGACGATGGATGCGGCGGGCGAAACCAACCGTGATGCGCTGGCCGCGCAGGCCCGCGCCATTCATATGCGCGTGGCCGATGATGATACGTGGAGCGATATTTTATCGCGCATTCTATCGGAAAAGGTCGAACCGCATTTGGGCATCGGCCGCTTAACCGTGCTGGATCATTACCCTGCCGCCGAAGCCGCCCTTGCCCGCAAGCTGCCAGATGATTCGCGCCTTGCCCAGCGGTTCGAGGTTTATGCCTGCGGGGTCGAGCTGGCCAATGGGTTTGGCGAATTGACCGATGCCGAAGAACAGCGCCGCCGTTTTGCAGCCGAAATGGCCGAAAAGCAGCGTGTTTATGGTGAAACCTATCCGATGGACGAGGATTTTCTGGCCGCTTTGGCGCAAATGCCTGATGCGGCGGGCATTGCCATGGGCTTTGACCGCGTTGTCATGCTTGCCACTGGCGCGCCGCGTATCGATGATGTGCTGTGGACACCTGTGCCGTAAGGTGCAGGTTTTGCCCCTTCCCCCCTGCGCAACCACAGGATAAGCTGCCCCTATGCAGTGGAATTTGCCCAATACCTTGACTGTTTTGCGCCTGCTTGCTGCCCCTGGTGTGGCGGTGATGTTCTTGTATTTTCACCGCCCTTGGGCCGATTGGTTGGCGCTGGCGTTGTTTGTGGGCGCGGCGGTGACCGATTGGTTTGATGGCTATCTGGCGCGGCTTTGGCATCAAGAAAGCAAATTCGGCGCCATGCTAGACCCGATTGCCGATAAGGCGATGGTGGTGATCGCCATTATGGTGCTGACGGGGTATTCGGGCATGAACCCGTGGCTGATTTTGCCTGCAACCGTTATTCTGTTTCGCGAAGTGTTCGTATCTGGCCTGCGCGAATTTTTGGGGGCCAAGGCGGGCGCGCTGCCTGTCACCAAACTGGCAAAATGGAAAACCACGGCGCAGATGGTGGCGATTGCGGTTTTATTTCTGGGCACGGGGCTAGAGTATTTGAACGGCGTTGCCATGCAGGGCATGACAACCGATCAATATTCCGCCGCAGTTTCCGCTGGCCTTGCCGACCCGATCCGCGCCTGCGGCAAGCGCGACTGCGCGTCTGTGGTTTGGGATATTGGGCTGGTATTGATGTGGGTTGCCGCGATTTTAACGGCTATGACGGGGCTGGATTATTTCAACAAATCGCGCCCCTTCCTGAAAGAAAACCAATGATCACAGTGGTTTATTTCGCGTGGCTGCGCGAACGCATTGGCCTTGGGCGCGAGCAGATTGAAACGCAGGCCGAAACCGTTGCGCAGCTGGTGGCAGAACTGTCGTCGCTAGACAGCTATCACGCCGCCGCATTTGCGGATGTGCGGGCGGTGAGGGTGGCAGTTGACCAAGTGCTCACCGATTTTGACGCGCCGCTTGCCACCGCAAAAGAGGTGGCGTTTTTTCCGCCCATGACGGGGGGTTGAATGATTTCGGTTCAATCCGCGCCGTTTGATCTGGGCGATACAGCAAACCGCTTTGCGTCGACGCAATCTGGGGCGGGGGCGATTGTTACCTTTTCAGGTGTGGTGCGCGGCGATGGCGGTTTGATTGCGCTGGAAATCGAACATTACGCCGCCATGACCCTGCCTGCGATTGAAGACATGGCCAGCGCGGCGCGCGCGCGCTTTGGCCTGCTGGATGCTTGGGTGATTCACCGCTATGGGCGGCTGGCCGTGGGTGAGACTATTATGATGGTCGCCACATCTGCCCCGCACCGCAAGGACGCCTTCGCAGGGGCCGAATTTTTGATGGATTACCTAAAATCCCGCGCGCCGTTTTGGAAGAAAGAGCATCGCGCAGATGGCACGTCTTGGGTTGACGCGAAAGACAGCGATGAGGCGGCACTTACCCGTTGGGATTACCCAAACAGCTGTTG
>JAIXVS010000192.1 GCA_027482795.1 Rhodobacter sp. | reverse complement strand
GCAAGGGGCGGCCAGAAGATCATTCCATCATCGGCGCGCAAATGGCCCGCCGCATTGCGCCCCGCCTTGGGCTAAATGATGAGGAATGCGAAACAGTGGAATGGCTGGTGCGCTATCATCTGCTGATGTCCGACATGGCGCAAAAGCGCGATATTGGTGATCCGCGCACAGTGCGCGATTTTGCCAAAGCAGTGGAAAGCAAAGCGCGGCTCGATCTGCTAACCGTGCTGACCGTTTGCGATATTCGCGGTGTGGGGCCGACCACGTGGAACAACTGGAAGGCAATGCTGCTGCGCCAGCTGTATTCGCAAACTGCCGATGCACTGGAAAGCGGGCTGGAATCGGCCAGCCGCCACTTGCGCGAAGATGTCTCGAAAGAGGCGCTGCGCGCAAAGCTGGCAGGCTGGGAGGGGGGCGATATTGCCGCCGAACTTGCCCGCCATTACGCGCCCTATTGGCAGGGCCTGTCCACCGACACGCAGCTTGCCTTTGCCCAGTTGCTGCACGGGATCAAAGACGATGAAATTCGCATCGATCTGCACCCCGAACCCACCCGCGATGCCACCCGCGCCTGCTTTGCGCTGGCGGATCATCCCGGTATCTTCAGCCGCCTTGCGGGGGCCTTGGCGCTGGTCGGGGCCAACGTGGTCGATGCGCGCACCTATACATCGAAAGACGGCTATGCGACTGCCGTATTCTGGGTGCAAGACGCCGAAGGCAAACCTTACGAGATTGCCCGATTGCCCCGCCTGCGCGGCATGATCGAGAAAACTCTGCGCGGCGAGGTGATGCCGCGCGAGGCCCTCGCCGACCGCGACAAGGTGAAAAAGCGCGACCGCGAGTTCCGCTTTCCCACCCATATTATCTTCGACAACGAAGGGTCTGAAATCTATACGATTATCGAAGTCGACACCCGCGACCGCCCCGGCCTTTTGTATGACCTGACCCGAACTTTGGCGGCCAACAACATCTACATCGCCAGCGCCGTCATCGCGACCTACGGCGCGCAGGTGGTGGATGTGTTTTATGTCAAAGACATGTTTGGGTTAAAGCTGCACGCCAAGCACCGCCAAGAGGCGCTGGAGAAAAAACTGCGCCAGGCGATTGTTGATGGCGCGCAGCGCGCGGTTGGGGCGGTTTAGGTTTTACGGGCGCAAGGGGCTTCACGCCCCTTACGGGATTGGCGATGCCAATCCCTATCCCCGTGGGATATTTGCGGAGCGAGGAAGCCCCATAGCGCGTCTTTAGGTGGGCGGCGCGCTGCAAGGGGCTGGACGCCACGGGGCAAACGCGGCAATGCTGGATGCATGATGAAGGCAGGCGCGAAGTGAGCAAGACAAACCTAATCCGCAACACCATCGTTCTGGGCGGCTGGACGCTGATCTCGCGCGGATCGGGGCTTGCACGCGATGTGCTGATGGCGGGATATTTAGGCACGGGGGCTGCGGCAGATGCCTTTAACGTGGCCTTTTCCTTGCCCAATATGTTTCGCCGTTTCTTTGCCGAAGGCGCGTTCAATCAGGCCTTTGTGCCGATGTATTCGAAAAAACTTGAGGGCGGCGAAGATAGTGGCCGCTTTGCATCGGATGCCTTTTCGGGGCTGACCTTTGTGCTGCTGATCGTCACGCTGATTGGCACGCTGGCCATGCCGTGGCTGGTCTGGGCCATGGCGGCGGGGTTTGTGGGGGACGCGCGCTTTGATCTGGCGGTCAGCTTTGGGCGCATCACCTTTGTCTATATTCTGTTCATCTCGCTTGTCGCCCTTTTGTCGGGCGTGATGAACGCGCATGGCCGCTTTTCCGAAGCGGGCTTTGTGCCGATACTCATGAACCTGATCTTTATCGCCGCCATTGGGCTGGCGGTGTGGGCGGGCTGGGATATGGGCCAAACGCTGGCATGGACGGTGCCTGTGACAGGCATAGCGCAACTGGCGTTCACTTGGGTGGCCGCACACCGCATCGGCTTTCGCGCGCGCTTGCACCTGCCGCGCTGGACGCCAGATTTAAGGCATCTGCTGATCATCGCAGGCCCTGCCGTGCTTGCGGGGGGCGTGGTGCAGATCAACCTTTTGGTGGGCCGCCAAGTGGCCAGCTTTACCGAAGGGGCGATTTCTTGGCTGGTCTATGCCGACCGTCTGTATCAACTGCCCCTTGGCGTGGTGGGCATCGCCGTGGGCACGGTGCTGCTGCCCGATCTGGCACGGCGGCTGCGCGCGAATGACGAGGCAGGCGCGCAAGCCAGCCTGAACCGATCCTTAGAATTTGCGCTGGCTCTAACCCTGCCCGCCGCCGTGGCGCTGGTGGTCATTGCCCATGCCCTAACCTTTGTGCTGTATCAGCGTGGGGCCTTTGGGCCCGCCGATACCACCGCCACCGCGCTGGCGCTGGCCATATACGGCGCGGGTCTGCCTGCCTTTGTGCTGCAAAAGGTCTGGCAGCCGCTGTACTATGCCCGCGAAGACACCCGCCGCCCGTTTCAATTTGCGCTGATGGCGATGGTCGTGAATGCCGCGCTGGCCGTGGGGCTGATGCCCTATATCGGCTTTGCCGCCGCCGCTGTGGCCACAACCCTTGCCGCATGGATCATGCTGGCGCAGCTGATCTGGGGCGCGCGGGGTATGGGCAGCGCGGTGCAGCTGGACGCGCGATCAAAGCAGCGCCTGCCGCGCATTATCGCAGCGGCGGCCATTATGGGCGCGGTGCTGTATGGGGTGGCATGGGCCATCGCGCCGTGGCTTTATCACATGGGCTGGCGATACATCGCGCTGGCGGGGTTGATTGCTGCGGGCGGCATTGCCTATTTCGGCAGTGGGGCCGCGATGGGCGCGTTCAAACTGTCTGATTTTCGCGCGCTAAGGCGCGGTTAAAAATTCCGCTGGCGCACCCGCGCCAAGGCCCGCGCGAACCCGCCGGGGGATGCGATGAAAGACAGCAAAAACCCTGCGACAAAGGCGGAAATATCGGCCACCCATTCATAGCCGCCGCCAAATAGCAGGCCAAATATCAGCTGGACCGCCAGCAAAAACCCAATCATCGTAAAGGCGCGCAGCTGGTTTATACCCGTGCCCGCCAGCCGCACCCAGATCATAAAGGTAAAGGCCCCGATCAGTCCGTAATCCCCAGGATAAGCGCCCATCAGCGGTGCCTCGATGGCGGGGATGCTGGCATACAGAACCGCGCCCACCGCCGCCGATGCAAAATACACCAGCGCGGTAGAGACAGGGCGAAACACCTCGCCCACAAACTTGCCCATAGCCAGCAAGATCACCACCGCAAAAATCGCATGGGTTGGGTTTATGTGCAAAAACGGATAGGTCACAAATCGGCGCAGCAGTTCAATATCCAAATTGCCCGCCTGCCATTCTTGCCGCCAATAGGCGGGCCAAACGGCATAGTCTTCCAGCGCCGCCACGCGCCAACCAATCCCTTGCGCGCCGCCCACCAGCCCCGCCTCGGCGGCGCTGAACATGGCCTCTAGCGCCACCATCGGCAGCACCATCGCCCAAACCACCCATGGCAGCGGGTTAATCGGCGATTCCATCGGCGCGGGATCTGGTCTGTTCATGGGCCTTGCCTTCATTGACGAAACATCTACCCGCAGATAAGCCTATGTCCGCAGATAATCCAGAGGAACCGCCCCATGTCTTTAGCCCCCGCGCCCACCGCCCCCCAATTTCCTGCGCGCATCTTTTCGGGCATTCAGCCATCGGGCGGTCTGACATTGGGCAACTATCTTGGCGCGCTGAAACGCTTTGTGCAAAAGCAGGATGAGGGGATTGAAACGATCTACTGCCTTGTCGACATGCACGCAATCACCGTCTGGCAAGACCCCGCCAAACTGCGCTTTGCCACGCGCGAGGCGGCGGCGGGCTTTATCGCCGCTGGCATCGACCCCGCGCGTTCGATCCTGTTCAACCAATCCCAAGTCACCGCGCACGCGGAATTGGGCTGGATTTTCAACTGCGTGGCGCGCATGGGCTGGATGTCGCGGATGACCCAGTTCAAGGATAAGGCGGGCAAGAATTCCGAAAACGTCTCGCTGGGCCTGTTCGCCTATCCCGCCCTGATGGCCGCCGATATTCTGGCCTATAAGGCCACCCATGTGCCCGTGGGCGAGGATCAGAAGCAGCATCTAGAACTGTGCCGCGACATCGCCATTAAGTTCAACAATGACTATGGGGTCAACTTTTTCCCCGTCGTCGAACCCGTTATCGAAGGGGCTGCCACGCGGGTGATGAGCCTGCGCGATGGCACATCGAAAATGTCCAAATCCGACCCGTCCGATCAATCGCGCATCAACCTGACGGATGATGCCGACACTATTTCAAAGAAAATCCGCAAAGCGAAGACGGATAGCGAACCCTTGCCCGAAACCTTGGACGGTTTGAAAGACCGCTATGAGGCGCGCAACCTTGTCAACATCTACGCCGCCTTGGCCGATATGACTGCGGCAGAGGTGATGACCCAGTACGCAGGCGCACAATTTGGCACCTTCAAACCTGCGCTGGCCGATTTGGCGGTGGCGAAACTGGAACCGATCACCAACGAGATGACGAGGCTAATGCAAGACCCCGCCGAAATTGACCGAATCATCGGGCAGGGGGCCGCGCGAGCCGATGCCATTGCAAGGCCGATTGTGGATGAGGTCTATGATATTGTCGGGATGATTAGGTCAAGGGTGGTGTAGGGGGGTAGGGTGCGTGCAGCCGCGCACCAACTGCCCCCGCCGCACTCGCAATGGTGCGTGAAAGCACGGGCCCTACCCCTCAACAATCCACCACAGGGCCGCGCACTCCCTCGGGCGGGCGCGGCCCGGCGGCGCTTCGCGCCTTGATTCCGGGCCAAGACTTCGAGCTACCGGCGATGGTCTGCTGCAATTGCGATCTGCTGCATCAAACCCCTGCCCGTGCAGCCGTGCGCGGGCGCTCTAGGCTGAAAAAGGTCCACTGGACCTTTTTCTCGGCGCAAAGCGCCGCAGCCCCTCACCGTCACACCCCTGTCACATCCCCCCGCTTCACTCCCCTCACCTCTGTACTAAACTGGCCATGGTGCGACATGCTGGCCGCCACCACCCTGCCCGCGCAGGCGTGCGCGGGCGTTCGGGGCTAAAAACGCTCCACTGGAGCGTTTTTGCGGGCAAGCCCGCCGCCCCTCACCCCACAAACCCCTCACCCCACAAACCCCTCCCCCTCGCAAAACCAGCCCCCAGCCACATCCCGCCCAGCGGCAAAGAACAGCCACAGCCGCTCGCCCCCTTCCACCTCTACCCGCCAATAATCGCGGGGGCCTGATCGCCATTCGGGGGCGTCGAACCACCATTCGGGGGCGATGCGTTCGGGGCCGATGGCGACGCGCGTGGCCCAGATGCGGCCCCGCCATTTGAATGTGGCGGGCGGGGTTGGGTCGTCTTCGGGTGCGCCCACCATTTCGGGGGGGAACATCAGCAGCGGGCGGGGGGCGGGGGGGCTTGGCCATTCGGGGGCCTCGCCCACCGCTTGCGCAGCCCCCCAAAAACCATACCAAGCGGCGGCAAGGGGCTGGGCGGCCTTGGCGGGGATATGGCTGTGCGCGGGGGCAAGGCGCTGCACCTGCTCTGGCCCCAGCTTTGCGCCCAATTTGCCGATCAGATCATCCAAATCGGTGTCACCACTCGCCCGCGATTGCACCCGCGCGCCTGCGTCCAGATGGCCCGCGTGTTGCAGGGCGGGCAAGGGTTCAACCGCAATGGCGTGCAGGCGCAAACAATCAATGCCAAAGCCTGCGTCGATCTGATCCAGTTTCAGCATCAGCAGCGGGCGGATGCGGGCGGGATGATCGGCGGGGCGGGCAAGGCCCACCTCAACGTTTGATACCCCGCCGCCCGCGCGAAAGGCTTGCAGACGCAGGGTGCGCGCGCCAAAGCCCTTGGCGCGCAGCCCGTCACACAGGCGCGGCAGCAGGCGGTCAAGACCTGCCTCGATATCGGCGCGCAGCCCAATCGGGTCTGGAAAGCTGATGCGCGTGGCAAAATGGGTCTCGCCGCGCGCGGGGCTGATGGGTTCAGGCTCTAGCCCCATGGCCTGATCCAGCCGCCGCAGCGCCACCGCGCCAAAACGGCGGGCAAAAGGCGCGCGGGGCAGCGCGATCACATCGCGCACATGGCGCAGGCCAAGGCGTTGCAGGCCATCGACCACGGCGCTGTCCAGCCGCAGCGCAGCCAGCGGCAGCGGGGCCAGCACTGCCGCCATATCGCCAGACGGTGCAATAATTGCCGCATCCAGCGCGCGGGCCGTGCGCACGCGGGTGGCCATCACCTCCCAGCTTCGGCGTTTGGACGCGCGCGAGCGCGTGGCGCGGGCCTCTTGCGCGATGGCATCCCCATTGCGGTGCGCATGGGCGGCCTGCCCGCCATAGCGCGCCAAGGCCCATGCCGCCCCGCGCGTATCGGCAATGCCAGCGCGCACCGACAGGCCAAGCGCGGCGCAATCGGCCGCCACCACATCAATCAGCGCGGCCTCGCCGCCAAACAAATGCGCGCAGCCCGTGATATCCAAGGCCAGCGCGTCGGGGGCATCTTCGGCCACCCATGGGGTGAACTTGCCCGCCCAGCGCCGCAGGCTGGCCAGAAATGCAGCCTCGGCCACAGGATGGGCTGGGCGGTGGACAAGCGCGGGGCACATCGCCGTGGCATCGCGCAAGGCTTGACCCAGATGCAACCCCGCCGCCTGCGCCTGCGCGCACAGCGACACCAGCACCTGCGCGCCGCTTGCCTCGCCCACAATGGCAAAGGGCGCGGGCAGCGTATCGGCGCGCTGGCGCAGCACCCGCTCGGCAGCAAGGCGGGGAAACCACAGGCATAAGATTCGGCGTGATGCAGACATGTTCACATTATGTTCTTATTTTTCCCCTTATGCGAGCAGATTTTCCACCAAGACCTGCACATGAAAAAGGGCCAGAACCTTTCGGCTCTGGCCCCCATCTACTTGGGTCAGATAACGGATGACCGATTACAAGCCCGAGGCAACCGCCGCTTGGGTTTTGGCCAAAGCAGGGTCAGCCACCAGACCTGCGCGGTCCAAAGCGCCGCCCTTGGCCGCGATATCGTCCGACACGAAGAATTCTACGAATTCTTTCAGGCCAGGGGTCACGCCAATGTGCTGGTTCTTGACATAGATATACAGCGGACGGGCCACGTTATACACGCCGCTGGCGATGTTTTCGCGCGAAGGCACGGTGCCCTGATAGCGCGCCACTTTCAACGTGTCCGAGTTGTTTTCATAGAACGAGAAGCCAAACACGCCCACGCCATTTGGGTTGGATTTCAAACGCGCCAAGGTTTCCGAATAGTCGCCGTCGATTTCGACAACGCGGCCATCGGTGCGCATTTTCACGCAGGACTCAACGACGTCGTCTGATCCGAACATTTTGCAGCCAGCTTCCATCACGCGCAGGTCGAACACTTCGCGTGTGCCGTGCTTGGTGCCTGGAATGAAGGCCATGATCTCTTGCGCAGGCAAGGTGGCGTCAATTTCGTTCCACGAGGTATAGGGGTTAGCAACCGACTCGCCATTGATCACAACTTCGGCGGCCAGTGCGTTATACACGGTCGAAGGGGTCAACACAAAGTCAGGCCCGCTGACTGCCGAGGCGAACACAACGCCGTCAAAGCCGATTTTCACTTGCGTGATGCCGTCAACGCCGTTCGCGCTGCATTTCTTGACTTCGGACGATTTCATTTTGCGCGACGCATTCACGATGTCATAGGTGTTTGGGCCAACGCCTTCGCAGAATTTGGTAATGCCAGCACCCGTGCCGCCGCCTTCAACCACGGGGGTTGCAAAGCTGGTGTTTTCGCCGAAAGATTCGGCTGCAATGATGGCGAAAGGCAGAACGGTTGAAGAACCACCCATAAAGATGCCGTCTTGCGCTGTCGCTGCCGTGGTCAGCGTTGCAAGGGCGAATAGCCCAGCTGCGGTGAATTTTGCAAAAGTCATTTGAACCTCCAAAGGAATTGACGATGTGTGCAATCGGCCCAATAATGAAGCAAGATCACAGTTTCGTGACTGTCCGCTGATCGTTCGAATAGGTGTCGCGGCGGCTGTTGCACCGATGCAATCACATCTACGTGAAGATGCAACCTTAGGGTAAGTAGTCATAGAACCTTCAAGTAAAGCCTTCTAAGCTGCCCTAAATTCACCAGCCCCTAAATTCACCAGCCACGGAGACGGAAATGAAACTGAAATTTATGTCGCTTGCCCTAAGCGCGGCCTTGGTGGGCGGTCTTGCCACCAGCGCAATCGCCGCTGATCCCAGTGTCGAAGCGCGCCAAGCCTTGATGAAATCTTTCGGCGGTGCGGCCAAAACGCTGGGCGGCATGGCTGGCGGCGAGGCTTATGATGCCGCCGCAGCCGAGGCTGCGAAAGCTGCCCTTATCGCGGGCGCTGCCGAAATTGCTGCAAAGTTTGAGACGAATGTCGAAGACCCAGCGTCGGAATCTAAACCCGAAGTCTGGACGAACTGGGAAGATTTCTTGGTGAAAGCCAAGGCGCTGGGCGATGCCGCCGCTGCGCTGGACGTGGCTTCGGCTGAATCCATTGGCGCAGGCATGGGCGCAATTGGCGGCGCGTGCAAAGATTGCCACACCACCTACCGCGCGGCCAAGTAAGGCTGCCAAGTAAGGCGGCCAAGTAAATTGGGCTTTTGGGCCGAATAAACCCCCGCAGGCCACTGCGGGGGTTTTGCTTTAGGTGATGCTTTCCAGCCGTTCTTTAGACATATCGCCAGGAACAAGTGTGACAGGCACAGGCAGGCTGCCAGACGCGCGCGATAGTTGGCTAACCAGCGGGCCGGGCCCCGTTTTTTCGGTGCCCGCGCCCAGTACCAAAACGCCAACATCTGGGTCTTCGCGCACTTGGGCCAGTATTTCGGTAACAGGGTCGCCTTCGCGGATAATCAATTCGGGGTTTACGCCCTGTTTGTCGCGCATCCATTTGGCAAACACCTCGAAATGCACTTCGATTCGCTCGCGCGCTTCGGCACGCATCAGGTCGGCCACGCCCATCCAATGCTGAAACTCTTCGGGGGGAATCACCGACAAAACCTGCACCCCGCCCCCCGTTTT
>JAIXVS010000076.1 GCA_027482795.1 Rhodobacter sp. | reverse complement strand
GGTGCTTGACCTCTTCATTGACGCGAATCACGGTTTCGGTGATCTGCATCGGCACGGCATGCTCTTGCCCGATACGGGCCAAGGCCTTGGTATCCTTTGGAAAGCACGAGCCACCATAGCCCGGCCCGGCATGCAGGAATTTGTTGCCGATGCGGCCATCCATGCCCATGCCCTTGGCCACGTCTTTTACATCGGCCCCCACCCTTTCGCACAGGGCAGCGATTTCGTTGATAAAGGTGATCTTGGCCGCCAAAAAGGCATTGGCGGCGTATTTGATCATCTCGGCGCTTTCAAGACCTGTGTAGACGACGGGAAACTCGCGCAGGAACAGGGGACGGTAAATATCAGCCATCACCTTTTTCGCGCGTTCCGACTCTACCCCCACAACCACACGGTCTGGGTGCATGAAATCGTCAATTGCAGCGCCTTCGCGCAGGAATTCGGGGTTCGATGCCACGTCCAACTGCGCGCTTGGGTTCGCCGCCATTGCCGCATCGAACACTTTGCGGTTGGTACCCACAGGCACGGTCGATTTGGTGACAATCACCGCATAGCCCGTCAGCGCCGCCCCAATTTCGGCGGCGGCAGCCATGACATAGGTCAAGTCG
Source organism: Rhodobacter sp. (assembly GCA_027482795.1). GTDB lineage: Bacteria > Pseudomonadota > Alphaproteobacteria > Rhodobacterales > Rhodobacteraceae > Cypionkella. Next base: position 5,155 of record JAIXVS010000076.1, on the reverse strand, counting down.
GCATGACCATCCCCGCGCCGCGTGGGCGTGCCCACGGCAATAAAGACGGCATCGGCACCTGCGACAGCACTGGGCAGATCAAGGGTAAAGGTCAACCGGCCCGCCGCAACATTTTTGGCCATCAAGGCCTGTAGCCCAGGTTCGAAAATAGGCACTTCGCCCGATTGCAATTTGGTAATTTTCGCGGGGTCTTTGTCCACGCAGACAACATCGTGCCCAAAATCCGAAAAGCACACCCCCGAAACAAGGCCCACATAACCAGTGCCAATCATTGCAATTTTCATGAAACTTTCCCCAAAATCCAAGGTCGGTTTACGCAGTGCGGCTTTGATTGTCAATAAAATGGCAATAATTATGCCCCAAAGGCTGGCGCGGTCTAACTTGATGCGCCGCTGCCCTGCGGGGCAAAAATATGTGCCTGCACAGTGTTGATCTGGTCTGGGTCCAGCCCGCCACTGCGGGCAAGATAGGCCAGCAAATCGGTCACAATGGGCCCATCGCGCGTGATCATCTGGGCTGCGCCCCATTGGTTTTTCAGGCGAAGCCGATCAATCAGGTCTTTGCCTTCCAAAAACGCATCAAACCTGGTCGGCCATGCGCCCAGCGCGGCGCTGCTGGCCTCTTGCTCGGTCAAAATGCCATGCGACATAAGGGCCACGCAAAACACTTCGCGCGGCAAATATTGCGCCATCGGCGGGGCCACGTCCAGTGGCCCCTGATCTGTCCAACGCCACTGATCTTGCGGTGCATCGGGCAAGTCAACCACACGCCACGCCACGCCCGTTGGTACGGCCAATGCCGCCAAGGCCTGCAAATCGCCCTCAAAATCGGGGGCGGGTCTGACAACAGCTACTGCGCCATGCTCTGCGGGATAAACCAAATTCATCACAGTACTCCTTTATGCGCCCAATACCGCAACGGAAAAGCCGCTGCTTGCCGCCACGTTGCTGGCGTTCCAAAAGCTGACAGTGAATTGCGTGGTCGTGCGCGCCGACACGGTGGTAAACCGCGATGCTGTGGCAGCCAAAACCGGAGTGACCTGCACCGCATAGGTCGCATTTGGCATGGCGGCTGCCAAGGTCACGGTATAGTTGCCCCCGCTGACCGCGATCGAAGCAATACCAAAGCCTTGTTCAATGACCCCTGTATTTGTCACCGATGCCCATGCGGGAAGTGTGGCCGTAACGCCCATGGCACTGCGCGCCTGCGCGGGCGTTGCGGGCAAATACCGATAGGCCAGTCTGCTTGCCCCGCGATCCAGCTGCACCGCCGAAAACCGATACACCGCATTGGTAAACACTGCGCCAACAACCGCACGCAGCACCGCCACCACCCGCACCCCCAACGTGCCAGCGTTGGCCAAAGTATAGCTTGCCTGCGTGACGCTGCTTTGGATGGTGTTGACCAAAACAGTGCTTTGCCCTTCCAGCAGTGTTCCGCCCGTTGTTGTGTTATACCCCTGAAATTCCAGCCGCGCACCGACAGCGCCAGTGGCAGAGCCAGATTCAAGGCTCATCACTGCGCCAAAGGTAAAGGTCTGGCCATTTGCCGCGCTGCTAAATGGTGCAGGCTGTGCATACAGCGCAAGGCTGGTCGCGGCTGTCGACGTGCCATTCACGGTGTATTCAACCCACGGGCTGCCATCGGCGGCAAAGCCCGTGTTGGTTTTGGTGGCCGTCACGCCGCCGCCCACAACAGATGCGGGCCACGCCGCGGCCGAGGCCACCTCGCCCGCGCCGCGCGCCAAATTGCTGGCATCGCCCATCAGCAGCGCATTTGGAAAGGTAGAGGCCGCGATATTCAATTGGGCCGCTGTAGCCGATACCCCCAAGGCAGGCAAATTTGTGCCCCCGCCGCCTGCTGGCGCAGCCCATGTACCATCAGCGCGCAGGAAATTGGTTGTCCCACCACCAGACGCAGGCGCAAGCCCTTTTGCCGCTGCGGTAAAGACAGGCAATATGCTGGATGCTTCAGCGGGCGTTATATCAGACGCAGGGCCAGACCCTGCGGCCACGCGCCCCTTGAACGTGGCACTTGGCATATTGGCCAGCTTGGCATTGGTGATGGCCGATGCGTCCACTGTCCAAACCGTGCCATTCGCGCTGACAGTGATTTCGCCCTTATCGCCATCGGTCAGCCCAACGCCGCCCGTGGCAATCACCACCGTTGCGCCCGCGCTGCGCATTTTCACCTCGCCCGTGGTGCTGTTCAGCCAGATCGTGCCATTTTGCGGCGAAGCGGGGTCGCTGGCCTGCCCGCCCAAACGCAGCGCCGCAGGCAGCGTCACCGCGCCTGTGGCCGACGCAATCGACAGACCCGTCAAGAAAGTGGACCCATCCGCGCTGACTTTGATCGAAAAATCATCATTGCCCGCCGTGCCCATTTCGGCCCGCCCAGAAAAGCCTGTTTGGAACAAAAGGCTGGCCGTATCACCAAGTGCGGCCTTGTTCACCTTGACCTGATGCCCTGCCCCTGCATGGTTCAAAAGCGTGGCAGGCGAAGACAGCGATAGGCGGTTATTGGCATCTGCCGTGGCCGAAATGCCAAGTTGCGCCACGATCAATGGCGCATCGGCTTGCGACACCCAAGCCGTGCCGTTGTAGCTGGCCAAGACCTGCTCGGATGTGACCCATGCCGTCCAACCCTCACTGGGCACAAAGAACTGCCATGCGCCGTTCTCGAACAGGGCAATTTGCCCCACCTTGCCCGCCCATGCGCCATTGGCCCCGGTGGCCACAATATAGCGATCCCCCTGCGCAGGGCTGGCAGGCGGCGCGCCCAAATTGCGCGCGGTCACGGCAAGCTGCACCAGCACATCCAAAACACGGATTGCCTCGTTATGGGTGACATGTTTTTGCGCTTGGGACGGCAGAATATACGGCAGCTGCAAAATGGGCGTTGTATCGGGCATTTGGGGTTCCTTGGGCTAGCGCTTTGGCCAAACCTTAGGCAAAAGCCGTTAAGCCCCGCATACCCTAGCGCGCGCTGCCCGCTAGGCCTGTTCTTTCATCACCGCCGCATCCAAATGCTCACGCCATGCCAACCATGAAATCGCCCCAATAATCACCGCGCCGCCCAGCAACACATACCCGTCCAGCGCCTCGCCAAACATGGCGGCCCCCAAAAGGCTGGCCCAAACCAATTGCAAAAATGTCACAGGCTGCGTCACCGCCAACGGGGCCGCGCGAAAGGCCCGCGTCATCGCGTAATGCCCGCCCGTTGCCGCCAGCGCCACCGCGCCCAGCCATAGAACTTGCGCCGCAGTCACAGGCTGCCACACCGCAAAGGCAAAGGGCGCAAGCAGTACAGACACAACCAGAGACATCATCGCCACAATCACAGATGCATCCACGCTTGCACTCAGCCGTTTGGCCAAAAGATAACTGCCGCAAAACGCCACCGCAGCGCCGATTTGTGCAAAATGCCCATCGGTCAGGGTTTGAAACCCTGGCCGCAGCACAATCAATGCGCCAACCAGCGCCACAAGCACCGCCAGAACGCGGCGCAGGCGCAGCCCTTCGCCCAGCAACAATCCAGCGGCCAACAGCATCAAAACAGGGTTCAAATACCCAATCGCGGTGACCTGCGCCAAAGGGATGCGGACAATGGCATAAAACCACAAAACCACCGCCAGCGCGTGAAACACCCCGCGCCACACCAGCAGACCCACCGCCGCACGCGGCACATTGGCGCGCAATTTGGGCAGCATATGCGCCAGCAGCAAAACACCCCAGACAAAGCGGATAAAGGCCGATTGCAGCGCTGGCAAATCATCGCCCAAATACCGCACAATCCCGTTTTGCACCACAAATGACAGCCCAGATGCCAGCATCCACGCAATGCCCCATTTGGTCTGGCCCAAATCCGCCCGTTTCATCCGCCCAAAACCAGCGTCAGCGCAATGGCCCACATCACCGCGCCCACGATGACCTCAAGCACCACCCACGCGCGGGGGCGCTGAAAGACGGGCGCAAGCAGACGCGCGCCATAGCCAAGGGCCGCGAAAAAAACCAAACTGCCGCTTGCCGCGCCTAGGCCGAAGTACAAACGATAGGGGTCATATTGCGCCGCGATAGACCCGATCAGCGCCACAGTGTCCAAATAGACATGCGGGTTGGCCCAAGTTAGCAAAAGGCAGGTCACCAGCACCGACTTTAACGATGCAGACTGCCCTTCCTGCGGCATCAACGCCGCCCCACCCGCAAGCGCCGCCTTAAACCGCAGCGCGCCGTATGCGAACAAAAACGCAGCCCCGCCCCAGCGCATCACCTCGGCAGCGGCGGGCAAAGCCTCTGATATCGCGCCAAAACCAATAACCCCCACCGCGATAAGAATGGCATCCGACAGCGCACAGACCGCGACCACAGCAAAAACATGCTCGCGCCGCAGCCCTTGGCGCAGCACAAAGGCGTTCTGCGCGCCAATGGCCAAGATCAGGCTGATGGATACCAAAAACCCCTTGAATGCAGCGTATAGCATGTCAGCCGCACCGCACCGCTGTGATGATACCCGCGTCCGATACATGAATGTTCAAACGGTCCGGCGCAAAGTCCATCGTCACTGCCATGCCGGGGGTTATCACGCGAACGCGCTGAGAAAAGCGCATCGCCTCCAGCACCGCTTTTGGCTGGCCGATCAGGTTTTGCAAATCCTCTGCCCCGCAACTGGCCACTATATCATCCCCCACGGTCTGCGGCGCAGGGCTTTCGCACCCTGCCAGCAGCAGCGCCGCAGCACCCGCCAAAGCCCATGATCGCATCGATCAGCCCCCACTTACTGCGCAGCAAGGTGCAGCATTCACCGCCGCCCCGCAAGGTGCTTTCGCCATGAATCCAGTTGCTTTTGCAAACACGCTGCGCCAGTCTGCGCGCAATGCGCCCAACCAAATCAGGAGTTTACCCATGCGTACCCGTGCCGCCGTTGCCCTTGCCGCTGGCCAGCCTTTGACCGTGATGGAGGTTAATCTGGCCGACCCCAAGGAAGGTGAAGTTCTGGTAGAGATTAAGGCCACAGGCATTTGCCACACCGATGAATTCACCCTGTCTGGCGCAGATCCCGAAGGCCTGTTTCCCGCCATTCTGGGGCACGAGGGTGCGGGCGTTGTGGTGGCCGTGGGGCCAGGGGTGAAATCGCTGAAAGTGGGCGATCATGTGAT
>JAIXVS010000328.1 GCA_027482795.1 Rhodobacter sp. | reverse complement strand
GGCCAAACTTTTCATTCTCGGTGCGGTCGGGAATATCCCCACCTGCGGGCACATAGCAGTTATGAATGACAACGCCATTTTCCAGCCGCCCTGCCACATGGCGCGCATGGCCCAAATCGGCCCAATCCATTCCGCCCGCATCCACCAGCGGGATTTTGGACAATATCGCCACCCCATTATAACCCTTTTGCCCCCGCGCCACCATGTGGGTGTATCCCAGTGCAGCAAACCCTTCGGTCGGGATTTTTTCGACAGGGCTTTTGCATTCTTGCAGGCACAGCACATCTGGCACCTCTTCGCGCAGCAGCTTTAGCACCAACTCCTCGCGCAAGCGCACCGAATTGATGTTCCATGTGGCTAGGGTGAATGCCATCTGCGCCTCCTGTTTGTTTCTTTATGGGCGGGCTGGGCGGCGCACTCAAGAGGGGAGCAAAAGAAACCCAGCCAAAAGGCTGGGCCAGTTCAACAGGGAGGTGGCGACATATTCGCATATTTTGCGGCATCTTGGCAGGGGATACCCAAAATCTGGGCAGGTCTGAGTCTTTTGCGCAACACCTTATGGTTGCGCAAAAAAAGCCAGGCCCGAAGGCCTGGCCAGTTCAACAGGGAGGAGCCGCATCATAACCCCGGTGCGGCAAGGGGAAGGAAAACACGAAGTACACCATCAGCGCGTGTAGAAACCCAAGGGGGAGGATTGGTTTCACCCGCGCTGATAGGTTTGTTATGCCGCCCTACTGTGGCAGAATGATGAACAATTCTGGGTCATTTAGCGGCTTTGGCACAAATTACGACATCAACCGATAGCCACCGCTTTCGGTGACAAGCAAACGCGCATTGCTGGGATCGGCCTCGATTTTCTGGCGCAGGCGGTAGATATGGGTTTCCAGCGTATGGGTCGTGACCCCCGCGTTATAGCCCCAAACCTCGTGCAGCAACACATCGCGCGCGACCACCCCAGATTGCGCGCGGTACAGATATTTCAGGATATTCGTTTCCTTTTCCGTCAGGCGAACCTTTTTGTCCTTGGCGTCCAGCAGCAGCTTTTGCGCTGGTTTGAACGTGTAGGGCCCCAGTTGAAACACCGCATCTTCGGAATGTTCGTGTTGGCGAAGTTGCGCGCGGATACGGGCCAGCAGCACAGGAAATTTGAACGGCTTGGACACATAATCATTCGCGCCCGCGTCCAGCCCAAGAATGGTATCGCTGTCGGTATCATGCCCCGTCAGCATAATGATCGGCGTTTTAACGCCTGTTTTGCGCATCAGGCGGCACAATTCGCGCCCGTCGGTATCGGGCAAGTCAATGTCCAGCAGAATCAAATCAAACTGGCCTTGGCGGATTTTCTCCATCCCTTCGGCCCCATTCGCGGCCTCATACACGTCGAAATCTTCGGTCATCAGCAATTGCTCGCCCAAGGCGTCGCGCAGATCGTCATCGTCATCGACCAGCAGAATTTTACGCAATGTCGGCATATCGCCCTCTCTGGGTTGCAAGATGCGCCAAACATGGGGCGCGGGCGGCTGCGTTGCAAGGATTCTGCCCGCGCCTCACGGGCTTGTGTCAAAAACGCGGGCAATGTTTCAATTCCGCCCGCAATACCCTATGAAATGTTTCATGACCCTGACCCTGACGATCACCGAAAAATTGGCCCGCGCGCGCAGTGATCTGCGCCTTGGCCTGCCCGTTGTGCTGACAGGGCAGGGCAGGGCCATGCTGGCCGCCGCGGTTGAGGTGATTACCCCCCAACGTTTGACCGATTTGCGCAGCATGGGCGCGGGCGAAGTGGCGCTTACAGCGCGGCGGGCGGAAACGCTGAAAACACCTGCTTATGACCGCGATCTGGCCCGAATCGCGCTGCCCAAAGATGCCGATTGCCGATGGCTGCGCGCGCTGGCCGACCCTGCGGGCGATTTATCGCACCCGATGAAAGGGCCGCTGACCAGCCTGCGCGGCGGCGATGCTGGCCTGCACCGCATTGCCATAGCTTTGGCCAAAGAGGCGCAGGTGCTGCCCGCCGTGCTGATGGTGCCTGTGGAAAATGGCCCCGCCTTGGCACATCAATTGCAGCTTTCGCTGATTTCGCAAGCGGAGGCGCAAGATTTGGGCCGCCTTGCGCCGCTGACATCCGTCATCTCGGCCCGCCTGCCAATGGCTGCGTCTGATGCTGGCCGCGTGCATATTTTCCGCCCCGATGATGGCGGTGTCGAACATTACGCCATTGAAATTGGCCGCCCAGATCGCGCCGCGCCCGTGCTGGCACGCCTGCATTCGGCCTGCTTTACGGGCGATGTTTTGGGCAGTTTGAAATGCGATTGCGGCCCGCAATTGCACGCCGCTTTGGCCCAAATGGGCGCGCAGGGCGCTGGGGTGCTGCTGTATTTAAACCAAGAAGGGCGCGGCATTGGCCTTGCCAACAAAATGCGCGCCTATTCGCTGCAAGATCAGGGTTTTGACACTGTGCAGGCGAATCACCGACTGGGTTTTGAAGATGACGAGCGTGATTTTCGCATTGGCGCCGAAATTCTGCGCAAAATGGGGTTTGGCGCAGCGCGCCTGCTGACCAATAACCCCCGCAAGGTGGATATGCTGGCCGCCAATGGTATCGACGTGGCTGCACGCGTGCCGCTGCGCGTGGGGGAAACTGCGCAGAACCGCCACTATCTGGCCACCAAAGTCACAAAATCGGGGCATTTGCTGTGAAGCCTTCTGATCTGGTTGTCGGGCGCTGGGGTGCGCGGTTTATGGGGCGGCGCTTTGCCTGCACCATCGGGCGCGGCGGCGCGCGCGTGGGTAAACGCGAAGGCGATGGGGCCACGCCCGTGGGAACGCACCGCTTTATCGGAATGCTATATCGGCCAGATCGCATGACGCGCCCCGCCGATTGGGCGCTGCCCATTGGGCCAATGGATGGTTGGTCAGATGACCCAAAGGATGATGACTACAACACCATGATCCGCCTGCCGCACGCCTTTTCCCACGAAAAACTGCGCCGCGCCGATGCGATGTATGATCTGATTTTGCTGACAGATTGGAACTGGCCCGATGCCCGCGCGGGCCACGGGTCGGCCATTTTTGTGCATCAGTGGCGCAGGCCCCATGCCCGCACAGCGGGCTGCGTGGCCTTTGCGCGCAAAGATTTGCTGTGGATAGCGCAGCGTATACGGCACGAATCGCGGTTGATTATTCTGCCTTAGCCTGCATCTTTGGCAGGGCGCGCGCCGAAAATCGCGCTGCCCACCCGAATATGGGTGGCCCCCAGTGCTATTGCCACGTCAAAATCGCTGCTCATCCCCATGGACAGGCCCGCCAATCCATTGCGCGCGGCCATTTGGCCCAGCATTTTGAAATGCGGCGCGGGGATTTCCCCATCGGGCGGAATGCACATCAACCCTATCGGGGATAAATCCATCGCACGGCAATCGGTTAGGAACCCGTCCAGATCATCGGGCAAGATACCTGCCTTTTGTGGTTCGGCCCCTGTGTTCACTTGCACAAACAAATCGGGGCAGTGCCCGCGCGCCTGTGCCAAACTGGCCAGCTTTTGCGCCAGCGATGGGCGGTCAAGGCTGTGGATTGCATCAAACAATTCCACTGCCTGCTTGGCCTTGTTGGTTTGCAACGGGCCAATCATGGCCACACGAATATCTGCCCCAAATTCCGCCCGCAAATCGGGCCATTTGGCGGCCGATTCTTGCACGTAATTCTCGCCATAGTGCAGATGGCCCTGTTCCAGCACGGCGCGCAGCCGATCCATGGGTTGCAGTTTTGACACCGCAATCAGCGTGATACCCCCCACATCGCGCCCCGCTTTGGCGGCGGCATCGCGAACGGCGGCGGTAATTTCGGGCAAGGGCATAGCTGGCCTTTCAAACGTATTCATCAAATGAAAAAGGCGGGCCAATTGGCCCGCCCTTCCCATAGAGGTTGTTCTAAGATTAGAACGACATCGAAGCGCCCAAGAAGGCCGATTCCGACTGGTGTACACCAGCTTCTACAGCCAGGCCGTTGCCCAGATCGTAGCCAGCGGTAACTTCCCAGATGCTGTCCTGGTCGATCGAAGCGTCAACCGACAGGCCGTCAGCTTCATAGCCAGCCGACACGGTGTAAGCGTCGGTGTTGTCAACTTCGAAGCCAGCCGAGATGCCGTTTGCCGAGTAGTCCAAGGTCAACGTAGCAACTTCGTCGTTGTCCAGGCCCAGACCAGCGGTCACAGCGCCGAATGCGCGCTCTGCCGAGATGTCCCAAGCTTCGGTCGACTCGTCAAAGTTTGCGCCCAGATCGACACCAGCAACGGTGTAACCCAGTTGCAGCGTCGAGGTGCCGCCGTCTACGTCGGTGCGAACGCCAACCGAGAAGTCACCGAAGGTGCCAGTGTATTCTACGTCGTGGCCTTCGAAAGCGTCGTCATTATTGCCATCGTCGTGGAAGTCGTCAAAGCCGTCTACCGCGAACGCAACTTTACCGAAGTCGCCCGAAATGAACACTTCAGGATCGCCGAAAGCGCCCGACTCATCAGGCTCGAACGAGCTGTCTGCGCCGTCGAAGTCGAAGGTTTTGCCAGCGGTCACGTCGAACTCTGCGCCGAAGGAGATCCCAGCATCCGACTCAGCGGTTGCAGCTACGCCCAGGTTGAAAGAGGTATACGATTCCCAGGTTGCGCCGCTTGCGGAAGCGAAACCAGCAGTTGCTTCACCGCTGAATGCGATTTCTGCTGCTGCGAAGCCAGCGGTCATCCCAAGGATGGTGGTGGCAAGAAGTACTTTTTTCATGTCTTTTCCCTCGTGTATATCAAAGGTGGGGCCCAAATCAGGGGAATCCGATTTGGGTATGCAGTCTGTTTCCACTTTCCCCCGCCCATTTGCAACGAACTCTGCGGATTTTTGGCCAAACACGCCAGCGATGGTGCAGTCTTGCCACAGTCCCGCCATGCGGGTGGCGCATTTTGCGTGTCGGGGCTTCAGTATAGATGGGGCGAAAAGCCTTGGCAGGCTAGGCAGGCTGCGATACACAAGACAAGATGTTCATCTGGGGGGTGGCGCTGTGCTGCAGGGACTGGCCAAAATCACAATTATCACGGCGACTTGCCTGTCTTTGGCGGGCTGCGACACGTCTGGTGGCGGGCTGGCCTTGGGGCAGGCTGGGGGTGGCGGACTTGCCGCAACTGCCGCTGCCGAAAGGATTGGAGTCGATACCACCAAACCACGCGCGACCATTTGGGATGTGTTTTCCAACGCCGAAAATCCCAACAAAATCGTGAATGTGAACAAGTATATCTGGAACGCCTCGCTCGACGTGCTGAACTTTCTGCCCATCGAATCAGTTGACCCGTTCACAGGCGTTATTGTGACAGGTTACGGCGTGCCGCCTGGCGGTGGCCGCGCCTACCGCGCCACGATACTGGTGCAAGACCCCGCTTTGGATGCGCGCAGCCTAAAGCTAAGTCTGCAAACCAAAGGCGGCGGCGCTGTGGCCCCTGCCACCCTGCGCGCCGTGGAAGATGCCATTCTATCGCGGGCGCGCCAATTGCGTATTGCTGATAGTAAGCTGTAATTTCGCGCCCCAAAATCGATGCGGGCCATCTGGCCTTGCCGCCCTTAGCGGTGTATTTCGGCGGCAAAAGTAGCAAAAGGCCGCCCAATGTCGCGTTACGAGCCCAAATCGATTGAAACCAAATGGCAGTCCGCTTGGGACGATGCTGGCGCATTTACCGCCCGCCGCGACCCTGCCAAGCCCAAGTATTACGTGCTGGAAATGTTCCCCTATCCTTCGGGGCGCATTCATATGGGCCATGTGCGCAATTACACGATGGGCGATGTGGTTGCCCGCTATAAATCAGCGCGCGGCTTTTCGGTGTTGCACCCCATGGGCTGGGATGCCTTTGGTATGCCCGCCGAAAACGCCGCGATGGAACGCGGCGGCCACCCAAAAGATTGGACATACGGCAATATCGCCGACATGCGCGCGCAAATGAAACCGCTGGGCCTGTCGATTGACTGGAGCCGTGAATTTGCCACCTGTGACCCTGAATATTACGGCCAGCAGCAGGCGATGTTTTTGGATATGATGGCCGCTGGGCTGGTGTACCGCAAAAACGCTGTGGTCAACTGGGACCCTGTTGATATGACCGTTCTGGCCAATGAACAGGTGATCGATGGCAAGGGCTGGCGCAGCGGCGCGCAGGTGCAGCGGCGCGAGCTGACGCAGTGGTTCTTTAAGATTTCCGATTATGCGGGCGAACTTTTGTCGGCATTGGACGGTCTGAAAGACTGGCCTGAAAAAGTGCGAATCATGCAGGCCAATTGGATTGGCAAATCCCAAGGCCTGCAATTTGCCTTTCACACTGTCGGCGCGCCTACGGGGTTTGAAACCCTGCCTGTCTATACAACCCGCCCCGATACGCTGATGGGGGCCAGTTTTGCCGCCATATCGCCCGATCATCCCCTTGCCAAAGCTTTAGAGGCGGGTAACCCAGCTATCGCCGATTTTGTGGCCGAATGCCGCAAAGTAGGCACCAGTGCCGAGGCGCTGGAAACCGCCGAAAAGGTCGGGATGGATACGGGCATTCGCGTGAAACACCCGCTGGATCCGAACTGGGAACTGCCCGTCTATATCGCCAATTTCATCTTGATGGATTACGGCACAGGCGCGATTTTTGGCTGCCCCGCGCATGATGCGCGCGATTTTGAATTTGCCAGCAAATACGGGCTGGCGATTAAATCGGTGTTTGTGGCCGAAGGGGGCGAAGATGCGCCTTTGACCGAAGCCTTTGTGCCGATGAAATCCGAACCCGTGTCCTACATTCGCGGCTTTGCGGGGGATGCTGTGCAAACGGGCGAGGCTGCAATTGCCGCCGCCATTTCCCACGCCGAACAGCACGGTTATGGCAAAGGCGTGACCCAATACCGCCTGCGCGATTGGGGCATTTCGCGCCAACGCTATTGGGGCTGCCCAATTCCCGTCGTGCATTGCGATACCTGCGGCGTTGTGCCTGAAAAGAAAGAAAATCTACCCGTTGAGCTGCCCTATGATGTCACCTTTGACATCCCAGGCAACCCGCTGGATCGCCACCCAACATGGCGCAATTGCGCCTGCCCATCCTGCGGCGCGCCTGCACGGCGCGAAACCGATACGATGGACACGTTTATGGACTCATCGTGGTATTACGCCCGCTTTACTGCGCCCCACGCCAAAACGCCCACAGATGCTGCCGAAGCCGATTATTGGATGAATGTCGATCAATACATCGGCGGCATTGAACACGCGATTTTGCACCTGCTCTATTCGCGCTTCTTCGCCCGCGCGATGGTGAAAACGGGGCACTTGCCCGCCAAAGCGATTGAACCCTTCAACGCGCTGTTCACCCAAGGCATGGTGACGCATGAGATTTACCTAACCCGCGATGCGCAGGGCCGCCCTGTGTATCACCTGCCCGAAGATGTGGTGGATGGCCGCCTGAAAGACGGCACGCAGGTCGAAATCATCCCATCCGCGAAAATGTCGAAATCCAAGAAAAATGTCGTCGACCCGATGAACATTATCGAAAACTTCGGCGCAGATACCGCGCGTTGGTTTGTGCTGTCTGACAGCCCGCCAGAACGCGATGTGGAATGGACATCATCGGGTGCCGAGGCCGCGCATAAACATCTGGCCCGCGTATGGAACCTGTGTTCGCGTATTGGCGAAATGCCCGAAGGTTTTGTGGGGCAGGGCGATGACGAGATCATCCGCGCCACGGCCCGCGCCGTGCACGAAGTGACCCAAGGCATTGAAAACTTTGCCTTTAACAAGGCCATTGCCAAGCTGTACGAATTCACCAACACCCTGTCTAAAGCTAACGGCTCGCGCGAAGTTATGCGCGCCGCGATGCGGACAATGGCGCAACTGATGCAGCCCATGGTGCCCCATATCGCCGAATCGATCTGGACGTATCAGGGCGGCGCGGGCCTATGCGCACAGGCCCCTTGGCCCGTAGCAGACCCCGCGCTGCTGGTGGATGATCAGGTGACCTTGCCCATTCAAATCAACGGCAAACGCCGCGCCGAAATCACAGTGCCCGCAGATATGCCAGCGGCAGAAATTGAAAAGGTCGCGCTCGCCGATCCTGCCGTGGTTAAGTTTTTGGATGGCGCGACGGTTAAGAAAATAATCGTTGTGCCAGGGCGGATCATCAATGTCGTGGCTTAATCGCCGCGCCATTCTCGCCCTGCCGCTGGCCCTTGCGGCATGCGGCTTTACCCCTGCCTTTGGCCCCGCAGGCTCCGCCACCGCCCTGCGCGGCACCATCGCGCTGGCCGATACCGATTCGCGCGATGGGTTCGAATTTATCAAACGTATGGAAGACCGCCTTGGCCGCGCCAGCGCGCCCCGTTTTGATTTGGGCTATAGTATTTCCACCAAAAAGGCCAGCTTAGGCTTTACCACCGATGGCGCGATCACCAGATATAATCTAACGGGATCAGTGACTTGGACGTTGAAAGACCGCGCGAATGGCGATGTTTTGGCCAGCGGCGTTGAGCAAAACTTTACCGCATGGTCAGCCACGGGCGTGACGATTGCCGCCGTCAATGCCGAATCCGATGCAAAGGCACGGCTGATTCGAATTTTGGCCGATCAGGTAACCCAGCGCCTGATTGCCCTTTCACCAACGCTTACGGCGACCGAATGAAACTATCGGGGATCGAGGCCAGCCGCTATTGCGCCCGCCCCGATCCTGCCCGCGCGGGCCTGTTGATTTTTGGCGCAGATACGATGCGCGTGGCCCTAAAACGGGCCGAGGCGATTGCCGCCCTCATCGGCCCCGATGGCCCCGCAGAAATGCGCCTAACCCGCATGGCCGCCAGTGATCTGCGCAAAGATCAGGCCCGCCTGACCGATTCGCTGCGCGAGACGGGGTTTTTCGCAGGCCCCCGCGCGGTGTTTGTCGAAGATGCGACAGATGGGCTGACCGATGCCTTTGCCGCAGCACTTGCTGACTGGCGCGCGGGGGATGCCAATTTGATCGTCACCGCTGGCAATCTTACGGGCAAATCGGCGCTTAAAACCCTATTTGAAAAGGCCCCGAATGCAGTTTGCATTGGTCTGTATGACGACCCACCCACGCGCGAAGAGATTGAATCCGAACTGGCCCGCGCAGGGCTAACCCAAATTTCGCCCCCCGCGATGGCAGACCTTACCACCCTTGCCCGCGCTTTAGACCCTGGCGATTTTCGCCAGCTTTTGGAAAAGGTCGCGCTTTATAAACACGGCGATTCTACCCCGCTGACCCCTGCCGAAGTGGCCGATCTGGCCCCGATGACCATTGAAACCGAAGTAGACGATCTGCTTGCCGCCGTGGCCGACCGCAAGGCGCATACCATTGGCCCGCTGCTGCGCCGCTTGGAAGGGCAGGGTATTGCGCCCGTCACCCTGTGCATCGGCGCGCTGCGGCATTTTCGCGCCCTGCATATGGTGGCCACAGACAAAGGCGGCATTCAAAACGGCCTTTTGCGCGCCCGCGCCTTTGGCCCGCGCCGCGATTCTATGGCGCGCCAAGCGGGCAATTGGGGCGCGGGCAAGCTGGAAGATGTGCTGCGCGTTCTGGTCGATACAGACCTAACCCTGCGCAGTGCATCCCGCGCGCCCGCCATGGCCGTTATCGAACGTGCCTTTATCCGCATTGCCATGATGAAAGGCTAACCATGCTTGATGCCTTAACCCCCCTAACTGCCCTGTGCCGCAAACACCCCAGCCTTGAGGCGCAGGTGATTTGGGCCGAAGGCGGCGAATGGCAACCGCAAGAGGAAGAAGATGCAGGGCTAGACGGAGAGGAAATTGCCTTTTACGCCGAAGGCATGGTGCAAGAAGGCTATGCTTGTGCGTGGCAAATCCTTGGCATCGGCGCGCCCGAATTTGTGCGCCTGTTCTTTTGGATAGGGGAAATGCCGCCCCTTCCCGATGACCCTGATTTGATCTCGCAGGGCAGCACCGCAGCTTAAGGATGCGCGAATTATCGCCCAGTTGCGCCCGCGCCCGCGAAACGCTTGAAAAAATCTGCCCGAATCGGTAAAGGCGTGGCACACAGATCAGGGGCGCAGCCGCGAACCTTGGCGAATGAGGCAAAGCATGACACATATTCTTTTGCGCCGCGCAGGGCTTGCGTTGGCTTTCGCACTTATGGGCAGCGCGGCAATGGCTGGCCCCATTGAAGCCGCCTGCAATAAGTCAGATCGCGATTCGGCCAACCGCATGGTTTGCAACTGCATTCAGCAGGTCGCCAACAGGACGCTGGCAGGATCAGACCAGCGCCGCGCCGCCGCGTTTTTTGAAAACCCAGAAAAGGCGCAAGATGTGCGCTTGTCAGATTCCAACCGCGATGATGCGTTTTGGGAAAGATACACGCAGTTCGGTGCCTATGCCGAACAATACTGCGCCGCCAATTCCTAAATCTGCGGCAAACCTACCATGGCACGGCGGATCGCATCCTTGATCTGCGCCGCCATATAATCGGTAAATAGGCCAATCTTTGGGTCTTTCAACCTGCGGTCTGGAAACAGGCAGCACAGTTGCGTTGGCAGGGGCGGGGTTGCAGTGGCAACGGGGATTAAGCGACCCTCGCGCAAATGCTCGGCCACTTCGAAAATGGGCTTTAGCACAATGCCGCGCCCATCCAGCGCCCAGCCCGTTAAAACATCACCATCATCCGATTCATAAGGCCCTGATATATCGTATCTTTTCGGCCCATCAGGTGTTTGCAGCGCCCATTGAAATTCCTTTGCGCCGGGAAAGCGCAGGTTCAGGCAGGCGTGATGATCGCCCACCAATGCCGCCCCATCGCGCGGATTGCCCCGCGCCGCAATATAGGCAGGGGCAGCGCACAAGACGCGCGGGCAATCGACAATATGGCGCAGTTTCAGCGTGCTATCTTCCAAAACCCCCATATGAAAGGCCAAATCCAGCCCTTCGGATGTGACATCAATGCTGCGATCTGACAGGCGCAGCCGCACATCGATTTGCGGATAAAGGTCTTTGAACGCAGGCACATAGGGCGCAATAAACCGCCGCCCCACACCCAAGGGGGCTGCCACAAAAATCGTGCCGCGCGGGTTTTGGGCGGCGCCAGAAATTGCCTGCTCTGCTTCGGCAATCGCATCCAAAATCTTCAAAGCGCCGTCATAAAACAGCCGCCCGTTTTCGGTGGGATGCAGGCTGCGCGTGGTGCGCGAAAACAGCCGCACGCCCAGATGTTTTTCCAATTCCGACACGCGGGCAGATGCCACCGCGGGCGAGGTACGCTGATCGCGCGCCGCCGCCGACATCGACCCCAATTCATACACGCGCACAAACATCTTTATCGTGGCGACATAAGACATGGTTTCGCCCCCATTTTCACAAAGCATTTGAAAGTATTCTGCGCCATTTCAGCATTAACACGGGGGCGCTGTCCAGTATAGCCTGCCAAAAACAGGAGGCTGGCAATGTATGACTGGATCGTAATGTGGGAATGGGTGGAAATTGGTGTGCGCTGGCTGCATGTCATCACCGCCATCGCGTGGATCGGATCGTCGTTCTATTTCATCGCGCTAGACCTTGGCCTGCACCGCGACCGCAACCTTGCCTCGGGTGCCGATGGCGAAGAATGGCAGGTGCATGGTGGCGGGTTTTATCACGTGCAAAAATACCTTGTTGCGCCTGCGTCCATGCCCGACCATCTGGTGTGGTTTAAATGGGAAAGCTATTCCACGTGGCTGACAGGCTTTGCCATGCTGGTGCTGGTTTATTATTTGGGATCAGACCTTTACCTGATCGATCCCGCCGTGATGGAACTGACACAGGCGCAGGCGATTGCCATATCTTTGGCCAGCCTTGCCTTTGGCTGGCTCGCCTATAACACCCTGTGCCGCGCCTTTGTGAATGCTGATCAATCCCTGCTGATGGTGGCGCTGTTTGCGCTGTTGGTCGCTATGGC
The DNA here is from genome assembly GCA_027482795.1 of Rhodobacter sp. Lineage (GTDB taxonomy): Bacteria > Pseudomonadota > Alphaproteobacteria > Rhodobacterales > Rhodobacteraceae > Cypionkella. The sequence continues at coordinate 6,698 of JAIXVS010000328.1, read as the reverse complement.
GTGGGGCTATACGCAGGTGTTTTCGGGCCGCGCGGCGCTGCTTCATTTGGGCGCGTTTACCGCCACGATCATGTCGGCGAATGTGTTTTTCATCATCATGCCCAACCAGCGCATTGTGGTGGCCGATCTGAAGGCTGGCCGCAAGCCAGACCCAAAATACGGCAAAATTGCCAAACAGCGCAGCACACACAACAATTACCTGACACTGCCTGTAGTGTTCTTGATGCTGTCTAACCACTACCCATTGGTATTTGCGACCCAGTATAACTGGATCATCGCGTCCCTGATTTTCCTGATGGGTGTGACCATCCGCCATTGGTTCAACACCCGCCACGCCCGCAAAGGCAACCCGCATTGGACGTGGTTTGTTACCGCCGTTTTGTTCCTGCTGATCGCATGGCTGTCCACCGCGCCGCAGCGCCATATGGCCGAAGATGCTGCGCTGAACGGCACCGCACTGACCTATGCCAGCGCCAGCGGCTTTGACGATGTGGTCAGCATTGTGCAGGGGCGGTGCAGCATGTGCCATGCGGCCCAGCCCGTTTGGGATGGCATCCCTTGGGCGCCCAAAGGCGTGGTGTTGGAAACCCCCGCACAAATTGCCGCCGATGCGCGGCGCATTTACCTTCAGGCAGGCCTAAGCCATGCCATGCCGCCCGCCAACCTGACCTATATGGAACCTGCCGAACGGCAGGCAATTGTCGATTGGTTTCAGGGTGCAGTTGGGCGCGCTGGGCAGGCCACAGACAGCTAACCGCGCATTGACATGCGGCCCCCCAGCCCCCACTTTAACGGCAACAAAGGGGGCATCATGGAAGTTACTGATTTTCTAGGCGCGAATGCGGTTTATTTGGTGTTGGCGATCTTTGTGATCGTTTCCATCAGCAAAGCGGTGCGAATCGTGCCGCAAAGCCAGAAATACGTGATCGAACGCTTTGGCCGCCTGCGCGCGGTGCTGGGGCCAGGCATTAACTTTATCGTGCCCTATATCGACGTGGTTGCGCACCGCGTTTCCATTCTGGAACGCCAACTTCCTACCGCGCATCAAGATGCGATCACCACCGATAACGTCTTGGTCAAAGTGGAATCTTCGGTGTTTTACCGTATCCCTGAACCTGAAAAAACCGTCTACCGTATTCGCGATGTGGATGCCGCCATTGCAACCACTGTGGCAGGCATTGTGCGCAGTGAAATCGGTAAGATGGAATTGGATCAGGTACAATCGAACCGCAACGAGCTGACCGCGAACATTCGCACCCATGTGCGCGAGATGGTCGAAGATTGGGGGATCGAGGTGACGCGGGCCGAGATTTTGGATGTCGCCCTAGACGATGCCACCCGCCACGCCATGCTGCAACAGCTGAACGCCGAACGTGCCCGCCGCGCGCAAGTGACTGAAGCAGAAGGGAAAAAGCGTAGTGTCGAGTTGAACGCCGATGCTGAACTATACGCCGCAGAACAATCTGCCAAAGCCCGCCGCGTGCTGGCCGATGCCGAGGCTTATGCCACGGGCGTGATTGCAGGCGCAATTGCCGAAAACGGGCTAGAGGCCGCGCAATATCAAGTGGCGCTAAAGCAGGTCGAGGCGCTGACGCTGGTCGGCCAAGGCGCGGGCAAGCAAACAATTATCGTTCCTGCCCAAGCCCTTGAAGCCTTTGGCGATGCATTCAAAATGTTGAAAGGACGCGGATGATGTGGGGCGTTTGGTGGGTTTGGATGGTCGCAGGATTCGCGCTGGGCGTATTGGAAGTGCTGGCACCAGGATTTATTTTCCTTGGCTTTGCCATTGGTGCGGTGGTCACTGGGCTTGTGGTGGCGCTTGGCATCACCGCCAGCTTTCCACTGCTGCTGCTGATTTTTGCCGTGCTGTCCTTTATCGCGTGGTTAATCCTGAAACGCGCCTTTGGCCGCGTGAACGGGCAAGTGAAGCTGTGGGATCGGGATGTGAACGATAATTAGACATGGGAAGATGAAACAGCCGCGCCGAATTATTGAAGAAGTCATATTCGAAAAACTTGGGCCTTTAACTGCACGAGAGCTTCTCGTGATGCCTCGCGATGGCTGGGAGACCTTGCGAGCTGGCATCACGGATCACAGGCACGGTAAACTGGGCATGGTGGCTCGTTGCATTGCTTGCAACGGCGAGGTTTATATCACTACAGCCCAAGGTCGCCCGCTGTTCGCGCATTACCAAGGTTCTGATACGCGCTGCCCATGGTATTCGGGCAAGAACATGCACCCAAATGATGCGCGGGCAGCGCAGTATCACGGACAGCAAGAGTCTGAGGCGCATCGGCGCATGTGCGAGTTGATAGCCGAGCTTTGCGGGCTGGATGAGCGCTGCGAGGGCACGAAGGTCGATGAATATCGCGCGCCCACAGAAAACGAATATGGCCGCTATCCAGATGTGCTTGTCAATTGGCGCGTGTTCGGCCAATTCGCGGTTGAATACCAAATGTCACATACCTTTCAGACGGAGGTTTCGCAGCGGTGTATTCACTACGAGCGCGAGGGAATCCCGTTGCTATGGGTGTTGTCCTCTTTCGATCCCGCCCGCGTGCCGCAGGCCGTCTCGGACGTTGTGCATCGGCACCGTGGGAATGCCTTCGTCCTCGATCAAGCCGCCGTCGCAGAATCGCGAAGGTTGCAAACACTTGTGCTGACCTGTTTCATGTCGAATGGTGAAGGTTACGATGAACCAATCCTTATCCGTTTCGACGCGCTAAAATTCCCTGACTCTCGCCGTCCCTTTGTTGAGGATCGTCTAATAATGCCGCTGCTTGATCAGATCGCTGCGCGGCGGCTACCGTATTTCGAGGCGCTCAAAGATTGGGATCATCACTCGAATAGGCTTCCGATCGACGAGCTAACGTCGTTCAAGAATCGTTTGCATGTTGATAGACTGATTGCAGCTGCCTTCTCCATTATGGAAACGGCGGCAGGCAGGCCCCAAAACTTCGCGAGCGATCACGAAAACATAAAAGGCATGATTAATACTTACCAGAATACAGGATCTTTGGCCCCGTATGCGAAGTTGTTGATGACCTTGATCGAAAATACATCGCAGCGCGCCTTGCTAGAAGACACAGTTGGATCAAACCTCCGACGAACAATCAGCGGCCAAGGCAAGTTTGCTGATGTCGAGCAAGTAAGTGAAATCTCGCCTGAATGGCAGCTTCTGCGTAGACTACTGCCAGAAGCGCTCGACCCGTTTGAGCGTCAACGTCTCAAGGAAGCAGGCGCGTTGCCTGAATGGGCAATTTAGTCGTTATCAATAGGGCAATGGATGTGTATTCGCACGCTGCGAAATAATTTGACTAACGCCGCCTGCGCGCCTTACCGCCCCGTTGCCCCGCCCGCCCTGCGGTGCTGCGCCCTGCCATGGCAACCGCTTCCTCAACCGCCTCTTCAATCACGGATTGCCGCGCCAGCGGATCGTCTGCGATGGCAAGTTCGACCGCCTCTAGCCGCTTCACCTCATCCCGCAGACGGGCGGCTTCTTCAAATTCCAAATTCTCGGCAGCTTTGCGCATTTTGATGCGCAGCGCGTCCAGATGGGCGGCCAGATTGCTGCCGATCATCGGCTTATCCACCTTGGCGGTGATGCGCGCCTGATCCGTGTCGCCCTGCCACATATTGTGCAGAACATCATCGACATTTTTGCGAATCGTGGTGGGGGTGATGCCGTGCAAGGTGTTGTAGGCAATCTGTTTATCGCGCCTACGGGTTGTCTCGCCTATCGCGCGTTCCATACTGCCTGTGATACGGTCGGCATACATAATCACTCGCCCATCGGCGTTACGCGCAGCGCGGCCGATGGTTTGGATCAGCGATGTTTCAGACCGCAAGAAGCCTTCTTTATCTGCATCCAGAATTGCCACCAACCCGCATTCGGGAATGTCCAAACCTTCGCGCAAAAGGTTGATGCCGACCAGCACATCAAACGCCCCCAGCCGCAAATCGCGCAGGATTTCAATGCGTTCGATCGTATCAATATCGCTGTGCATATAGCGAATGCGGATGCCCTGTTCGTGGAAATATTCGGTCAAATCTTCGGCCATACGCTTGGTCAAAGTGGTGACCAAAACGCGCAGGCCAGCGGCGGCGACGTGGCGAATTTCGTCCAGTAAATCATCGACTTGCATCTCGACGGGGCGAATTTCAATGGCGGGGTCAATCAGGCCCGTGGGGCGGATGACCTGTTCGGTAAACACACCGCCTGTTTGTTCCAACTCCCACTTCGCGGGGGTGGCGGAGACGAACACGGTTTGGGTGCGCATTGCATCCCATTCTTCAAATTTCAGCGGGCGGTTGTCCATACAAGACGGCAGGCGGAACCCGTGTTCGGCCAGCGTCATTTTGCGGCGGAAGTCGCCCTTATACATGGCCCCAATTTGCGGCACAGACACATGGGATTCGTCTGCAAAAACAATGGCATTGTCGGGGATGAATTCAAACAACGTGGGTGGCGGCTCGCCCGGCGCGCGGCCTGTCAGATAGCGGGAATAGTTCTCGATCCCGTTGCAAACGCCTGTCGCCTCTAGCATTTCCAGATCAAAGGAGGTGCGCTGTTCCAGCCGCTGCGCCTCTAGCAGTTTACCGCTGGCAACCATCAAATCCAGCGTCTGGCGCAGTTCTTTTTTGATGCCTTGAATGGCCTGCTGAATGGTGGGGCGCGGCGTGACGTAATGCGAATTGGCATAGATGCGAATTTGGTCAAAGCTGCCCGTCTTTGCCCCTGTAAGGGGATCAAATTCGGTAATAGATTCAAGCTCTTCGCCAAAGAACGAAAACCGCCAAGCCACATCTTCAAGGTGGGCGGGCCAGATTTCCAAACTATCCCCGCGCACCCGAAAATTGCCGCGCTGAAAGCCTGCCTCGTTGCGTTTATAGGCTTGGGCCACCAGTTCAGCGAGCACTTGGCGCTGGTCATAAGATTGGCCAACAACCAAATCCTGCGTCATCGCGGAATAGGTTTCCACCGACCCAATGCCGTAGATGCACGAAACTGACGCCACGATAATCACATCATCACGTTCCAGCAGCGCCCGCGTGGCCGAATGGCGCATACGGTCGATCTGCTCGTTTATCTGGGATTCCTTTTCGATAAAGGTATCAGTGCGGGCAACATAGGCTTCGGGTTGGTAATAGTCGTAGTAGGAAACGAAATATTCCACCGCATTATCGGGAAAAAACCCTTTGAATTCAGCGTATAGCTGGGCAGCAAGGGTTTTGTTGGGGGCCAGAATAATGGCGGGGCGCTGCGTTTCTTCGATCACGCGGGCCATGGTGAATGTTTTGCCCGTGCCCGTGGCCCCCAGCAACACTTGGTTCATTTCGCCATGCAAGACGCCGCTGGACAGTTCTTTAATGGCGGTGGGCTGGTCGCCTGCCGCCTGAAACTGGGTTTTCAGCACAAACCGCTTTCCACCCTCTAGCTTTGGGCGGGTCAGGACTTCGGGGCGGTCTGTTAGGGCGTTGATGTTGTTATGGGGCATGATGATTCCCTTCAGGGGTAATCTATTCTGTTTTTGTTCACGGGGAAGGGGCGATTAACGTGGATTTAACACCTGCTGACAAAGACTGAAGAAATGCTTTTCAATTTTAACGAATAATTGAATTTCATTCTGCTCTTTTTGGTTGCATGGCTGCACATCGTGGGGCAGATTGCAGGGGCAAGCAGTAGAACCGCTGTCGGCCTACCGCACCACCCACCCCACCCACACTCCCCGTGGTGGGTCGACAGCACCTTCGCCGCCCGTTGCCTTGTTAGGGTGGTTTTGAAACTGGACTTGCATTTTCTGGCAATTTTTTCAATAACGCCCTTACAGCAAAAGGGGAAAACCATGCGCGCGCGTATTTATCAGCCTGCAAAAACCGCCATGCAATCGGGCACCGCCAAGGCCAAGGGCTGGGTGCTGGAATTTGCACCTGCCTCTGCGCGCGAGGTAGACCCGCTGATGCAGTGGACATCCAGCGCAGATACTCAGGCCCAGGTAAAGCTGCGCTTTGACAGCAAAGAGGCCGCTTTGGCCTATGCTGCGGCCAAGGGCATCGAAGTGGATGTAACCGATCCTAAGCCGCGCAAGCCCGTTATCCGCGCGGGCGGCTATGGCGAAAATTTTGCCACCGCGCGGCGCGGGGCGTGGACGCATTAACGTGCTGATTGGCCGCGAAAGCCCGCTGGGCGCAGATCTGACGCTGCTGATGGCGCGCCACACCGCCGATATGCACGCCGATACCCCGCCCGAAAGCATTCACATGATGGACGCAGGGCAGCTGGCCGTGCCTGCGGTACAGTTTTTTGTGGGGCGGATTGATGGGCAGGCTGTAGCGATGGGCGCGATTAAGGAAATTGACGCGGGCCATGCGGAAGTGAAATCCATGCATGTTTTGGCCGAGCATCGCGGCAAGGGTCTGTCAAAGGCGATGCTGGATCATCTGGTTGATGCCGCCCGCGCATCAGGCTTTGCACGCCTGTCGCTGGAAACGGGCACGCAGGCGATGTTTACCCCAGCGCGGCGGCTGTATGAAAAGGCGGGTTTCACCGAATGCCCCCCGTTTGAGGGATATTCCCTTGATCCCAATTCGCTCTATATGACCCTGCATCTTGCCTAAACGCGCGGTTTGACGCAAAACCGCATCACGGCCCCGTAGCTCAACTGGATAGAGCACGGACCTTCTAAGTCTGGGGTTGG
>JAIXVS010000244.1 GCA_027482795.1 Rhodobacter sp. | reverse complement strand
TGTCTGCGCGCGGTTTTTCACGGGGCGAAACGCGCCTTTATTTTGGGTGAATCACTGGCGGTGTCGGCAGAGCGCTAGGCAAAATCGTTAAATTTTTAGACACGCCATATTTCGATTTATCGCCTTAAGCTGAACTTAAGGAACTGTGCAGTATCACGGACGGACTTGACGCAAGTTGCGTTGCTGTTCGGGCGAGGAGTTTCGGATGTTTGACTGGGTTACAATGATCATGAAAAGGTTTCGCAAAGCAGGGCATGAACAATCTGCGCATGCCCCTCGCGGATTGGCGTGGAATAACCTGTCATTGCGGTTGAAATTGCCCATTGCCTTTGTGGGTTTGGCAATGCTGTCCGTCTTTTCAATCATTGTCGCTACGGCCAATCTGACCAAGTCTGCCCAATTCGCCGCGGCAGATGAGGCATTTAGCGCGCTGGTTTCTAACCGCGCCGAACGTCTAGCGCAATGGATCGAAAACACCCAAGCCAGCGTTTTGACGGCGGCGGGTGGCAAGCAGACGATTGATGCGCTTTATACACTAAGTTCGATGTTCAAAGACCTGGGTGAAGAGGCACGGCCGATTTTGCAAAAGGCCTATATTGGAAATAATCCTAATCCAGTTGGTCAACGCGATTTACTGGATCGCGCCGATGGGACAGAGCTTTATCATTCTGAACATGCGAAGTTTCATAAAAGCTTTCGCACCCTGATGGTGCAGAATGGCTTTTACGATGTATTTTTGATCAATCGGAATGGCGATGTTGTCTATACAGTGTACAAAGAAATTGATTTTGCTGAAAATCTTGAAACTGGCGCATTTGCAAAGTCGAACCTTGCGGATGTGTACCGAAAGGCGATGGACGGCAAGGCGGGCGAGGTTTTCTTATCTGGCTATGAACGTTATGCCCCAAGTGCAGGCGTCTTTGCGATGTTTATGGCCACGCCCGTTGTGTCTGACAGTGGTGTGACCGTGGGTGTATTGGCCATTCAGCTGCCAGAAAAGGTCATTGCTGACATTATAATCGGGGGGCGGACGATTGGCCAGTCTACCGAACTTTATGTTCTGACCGAAGATGGAAAAACGCTGACACCGTCGCGGATTGAAGGGCATTTTAAAGCGGGTGCAACGTTAAAGAATCTCCCTTATGTCAAGGACGGCTTTACCACCAGCGAGGCCTCGCACCGCGACGTCGTCCTACAATCGGGCCAGATTGGCTCTGCCCATACGCTGCGTTTCGAACAAGGAGGGGCATCTTGGCTGCTGGTTGCCGAACGGGATCGGCAAGACATTTTGAGTGGCTTTTATGATCTGCTTTGGTTGCAAGTTTTGGTCAGCGTGGTTTGCCTTGGTGTCGTTGGCGCACTTGGCATTTATATCTCGCGCAGTTTTGCCAGCCCAATCGCAAAAATGAATACATCCATTCAGCAAGTGGCTGGCGGAAACTATCATGAGCCAGTTCCTTTTATCGACCAAAAAGATGAGATTGGCACGATTGCCGCGTCCATTGACGGGATGCGCCACGCTTTGGCTGCGGCCCAAACCTTGGAACTAGAGCGCGCGCAAAATCAGGCGGAACAGACCGATGTGGTTGCGCGGCTGACCTCGGGCTTACAGGGTTTGTCACAGGGTGATCTGACCCAGACGATTGATAGCAATTTCGGCGCCGATTATGAGATTCTGCGCGGCTATTTCAATAATACGGTCATCAAGATGCGCGAGTCGATCGATCAGATCGCGGACGCGGCCGAAGGAATTCGTGCCCAATCGGGCGAAATCACCCGCGCTTCCGAAGATTTGGCCCATCGCACCGAAGTTCAAGCCGCAACGCTAGAGCAAACGGCGGCGGCCATGGATGAAATGACCGCAAGTGTAAAGTCTGCCGCCGATGGTGTGCGCGAAGTTGAAACGATTGTGATCGAGGCCCGCAAAGACGCAGATGATTGCGGTGTTGTGGTAACCGAAGCGGTCAAAGCCATGTCCGCGATTGAGAAATCTTCGGATCAAATTTCGCAGATCATTGGGGTGATTGATGACATTGCCTTCCAAACAAACCTGCTTGCGCTGAATGCGGGGGTCGAGGCCGCACGCGCGGGCGATGCAGGGCGTGGATTTGCGGTGGTTGCATCAGAAGTTGGGGCTTTGGCGCAGCGTGCCTCAACTGCTGCCAAAGAGATCAAGACATTGATCAGCACCAGTTCGCAGCAGGTGGAGCGGGGCGTTGACCGCGTGAAACAGGCAGGAACCGCTTTGCAGCAAATCGCCCAGCGCGTCACGCATATTTCTTCGCTGACGACAAATATTTCGACAGGCGCAAGCGAGCAGGCAATTGGCTTGAACGAGATTAATATTGGGGTCACGCAATTGGATCAGGCCACCCAAAAGAACGCAGCCATGGCCGAGGAGGCCAGCGCGGCAAGCCATCTTTTGGCCAGCGGCGCTGAAGAATTGGCAAGCCTTGTGGCACGTTTCAAAACCCTGCAAGCAGAGAAATCGGTGCGCAGCCCAAGTATCGAGCTAGAGGCGATGACGCCCGCAGCACCAGCGCCAAAAGAAGAAGCAAACGTTGTCTCGCATCTTGAACGATTTTTGCCAAAGCCCGCGGTCGAAGCACCCGTTATGGCAGAGCCTCCTCGCGCGATTGCGGCAAATGCCCGTGGTATTTGGCAAGATTTCTAGCCCCGTAATTCGTTTCCAGTGATCCCTCTTTTGAAGATGGAGAGACCCTAATGACAAAGGCGCGCGTGGTTATCGCCACCCCAAGTATGATAGACCAATCGCGTCTGGAAAAAACGTTGGAGCAAGCAGGTCAGTTCGACGTGGTTGCCCAAACCAGCGACTTGTCGGCCACCTATTCCAAAGTTGAAGAGCTATTGCCCGACATCGTGATTATTGCCGAAGGCTTTGCGCGCCAAGACGAATATCAGTGTATGGTGTCATTGTTTCGGGCGGTTGAAACGCGGGCCGTTTCTTTGATTGCCAGCCCAAGTTTTGATCCCAGCAACCCTGCCTTGTCGCAGCTGGGCGCGTTTATCCATTCGCGCATGAGCGCGGAAGATGTGCTGCATGTGCTGTCCAGCGACCCGCCGGCCTTGGCGGCCCCAGCCATTGTGCCAAAAGCGCCTCCACCAGCCACAATGTTGAACGGCGGGTTTCAGCGCGACAAAGTCATTCTCATCGGGGCCTCGACAGGGGGCATCGATGCGCTGACAACCATTCTTCAGCATTTCCCCGTGGATTGCCCCCCAACGGCGATTGTGCAGCATACGGGGCAGAATTTTTCCGAAACCTTGGCGCGTCTGCTGGACCGCCGCTGTGCGGCAGAGGTTGTTTTGGCCGAAACTGGCCTAGAGATGAAATCGGGCCGTATCTGCCTTGCGGGCGGCATCGATGGACATATGCGATTGGAACATCGGGGGGCGCTGCGCTGTGTGGTCAGCCACGGGCCTGCCATATCGGGGCATCGACCTTCGATTGACGAGTTGTTTGGATCTGCTGTTCCTATGGGCAATGCAGTTGTGGCCGCCTTGCTAACTGGCATGGGGCGCGACGGGGCGACAGGTTTGCTGCGCCTAAGGCAGGCAGGTGCGGCAACTTTTGGTCAGGATGAGGCCAGCTCGGTTGTTTATGGTATGCCGCGCGTGGCCCATGAAATTGGTGCCGTTCAGCGCCAGCTTACCCTTTTGGATATTGGTCCCGCTTTGTTGCAGGCCTGTGCAACATCACAAACGCGATTTGGAAAGGTTGGCACATGACCAGCGATCAAACTGTCTACGTCGCACAAGGCGAATACAAAACGGCTGATCAAGACCACGTGGTTCTGTCCACTGTGCTTGGGTCTTGCGTTGCCGCCTGCATTTGGGACACCGAGGCCAAACTTGGCGGGATGAACCATTTTCTGTTGGCCAATTCATCTGAATCTGACACAGCCAAATCGCTGCGCTACGGCGTTCATGCTATGGAAATGCTGATCAATGATCTGCTGAAAAAAGGTGCGCGCCGATCTGGCCTGCGGGCGAAATTATTTGGCGGGGCCAATATGGCCAGCAATTTGGGTGATATCGGCGCATCCAACGCCCGCTTTGCCAAACAGTTTTTGGCAACCGAAGATATCCCTTGCGTTGCAGAAAGCCTTGGCGGCACCAACGCGCGCCGCGTGCTGTTTCGCCCAACTTTGGGCCAAGTCCGCCAGATGATTGTCGAAAGCGGGGATTTTGTCGAACGCCCCGCGCCTGCCCCCAAACCCGCCCCAAAGGAACTGCCTATTCTTTTTTGATGTTTCGCAATTCTGGCAGGGATCGGTGTGGCAATCCCCTGCCAATCCCCGTTTACACCTTTGGCGCTTGTGGTAAACTCCCCCAGATTGAGGCGCTTGGTGCAGCGCCAATGGGGATGGTTTTGCAATGATTCCAAAGATAATGCGGCATATTTGGATCGGCCCATTTCCTGCCCCGACCGATTGGTTGCAAACATGGATCGATGCGCATCCTTCTTGGCGCTATGAATTAATTGATAACGATTACATCACCTCGCGCCGCTTTAAAAACCAAGCGCAGATCAACGCCTATTTCAAACGCGGCAAATTTGCAGGCGTGTCCGATTTGATCCGATACGAGATTTTGGCCGAGGCGGGCGGTTTTATCGCCGAGGCGGACAGCATTTGCATGCACCCAATCGACGAATTGGTGCAAGAACCGCGTGCCTATACGGTGTACGAACATGAAGGCGGCACGACAGGCATGGTATCCCCTTTTCTGGCCTGCGAGGCGGCAAGCCCCGTGTTGCAGGCCGTTGTTGCCGAACTGGGCCAGCTAGACCCTGCCGATATGAAAATGCCTTGGACAACCACTGGAAACGGCTTTTTGCGGCGTTTTCTGGCGCAAAACCCTGATCTAAAGAAGAAGACCACTATCTTCCCGTCGCATTATTTCATTCCCGAACACTACAAGGGCGCGGTATATGCGGGCACAGATCGCATTTACGCGCGCCAGCTTTGGGCAACCACAATGCGCAGCTATCCCCATCAGCAGGGCATGACCGAAGAGAAAAAGGCCGCCGCCGCGATCCGCCGCGACGAGATTGCCGCGAAACTGGATGCGCTGCTTGATGTATAGGCGCGCCGCATGAAGGTGATGTTTGTGGGCGCGCATCCCGATGATGCCGAAATTTACGCCTTTGGCACGCTGTTTGCCTATGCCGAACGCGGCGCGGAAATTGTGTTGGTGCTTGCCACGGCGGGCGAGGGGGGGTTGACCGCCCGCAGCAAACACCAGCCTTTGGCAAAAACCCGTATGGAAGAGGCCGAGAAAGCCGCCGCGATGCTGCTGGCCCGCATTGTTGCGTTGGGGATGCCTGATGCTGGACTGCCCCCCCTTCGACTGCAGCTTCTGCACCGATTGGTCGAACTTTTCGCCGCAGAAAAGCCTGATGTGATTCTAACCCACAGCCCAAACGATTATCACCCCGATCACCGTGTGTTGTCTGGCGCGGTTGGGCTGGCCGCCGCCGAACATTGCCCAGTCTTTTATGTCGACAACATGAAAGGTCGCAATTTTCGGCCCACCCATTATGTCAACATTAAGGGTTATCAGGCGCAAAAAATGCTGGCGCTGCGCCAACATCAAAGTCAAAAGCCGCGCCGCTATGTTTTGGCGGCCACTGCCTTGGCCGAAGAACGCGGGTTTGAAGCCACGGGCAAGCAGGGCGCGCTGATGGAGGGGCTGCGGTTTGATGCGACCCCTGCCTTCAAAACCGCTGAACAACTGTTTCCGCGCGGCACGATCCCCGCGCCGTCCGTGCTGTATCGCAGGCCCGACGCAGTACCAGATTCCGCCCCGTAACCGCCCGCGCGACATAAACTGTCGATTTTGGCGCGCAGGCGTGGCAGAAATTACGCCAAGCTGTTGACCATGCCTGTGTCATGCGGCAATCAGGCAAGACATTTGAAATGAGGTTGCGATGAACACGGCAGTCACCCGCGAAGCGATGGAATATGATGTGGTGATCGTTGGGGCAGGGCCTGCGGGCCTGTCGGCTGCGATTCGCCTAAAGCAAATCAACCCTGATCTTTCCGTCGTTGTGCTGGAAAAGGGCAGCGAAGTGGGCGCGCATATTCTGTCGGGCGCGGTGCTTGACCCTGTGGGTTTGGATGCGCTGATCCCCGATTGGAAGGCAAAAGGCGCGCCGATTACAACGCCTGTCACCTCGGACAATTTCTATATTTTGGGCGAGGCGGGGCAGTTGCGCCTGCCCAATTTCCTGATGCCGCCCTTGATGAGCAACCACGGCAATTACATCGTGTCGATGGCAAATGTCTGCCGCTGGATGGGGGCCCAAGCCGAAGAGCTGGGGGTTGAGATTTTCCCAGGCATGTCCTGTTCGGAACTGGTTTACAGTGAGGCAGGCAAAGTGCGCGGCGTTGTTGCGGGCGAGTTTGGCAAAAATGCTGATGGCACGCCTGGCCCAAATTACGAGCCGGGCATGGCGCTGATGGGCAAATATGTGTTCTTGTCCGAAGGTGTGCGCGGATCGCTGGCCAAGGAAGTGATCGCGAAATACGATCTGTCCAACACCCATTGCCCGCAGAAATTTGGCCTTGGCATGAAAGAGATTTGGGAAATTGACCCCGCCAAGCACCGCCTTGGCACGGTCACCCATACGATGGGCTGGCCTTTGGGCAGCAATGCGGGTGGCGGGTCATTTATCTATCATATTGAAAATAATCAGGTTTACGTGGGTTTCGTGGTGCATCTAAACTATGAAAACCCACATCTTTACCCCTATATGGAATTCCAGCGGTTCAAGCATCACCCGATGGTGGCCGAACTATTGAAGGGCGGCAAGCGCGTGGCTTATGGCGCGCGTGCCATTTCCGAAGGGGGGTGGCAGTCTATTCCGAAACTGGTTGCACCCGGGGTGGCGCTGCTGGGGTGCAGTGCGGGGCTGGTCAATGTGCCGCGCATTAAGGGCAATCACAACGCTATGCTATCTGGCATTGCGGCGGCCAATGCCGCGGCTGCTGCCATTTCTGCGGGCCGCGCCAGCGACGAATTGACCGACTATGAAACCGATCTGCGCACAGGCCCCATTGCGGCCGATTTGAAGAAAGTGCGCAATGTCAAACCGCTGTGGTCGCGGTATGGTCTTTTGGCCTCGTTGTTTGGCGGGGCTATCAGCATGTGGGCGTCAAGTTTTGGGCTGGGCCTGTTCACGCTGCGGCATGGCAAATCTGATGCCGAAGCCACGGGCAAGGCTGCCGATTTTCCGCAAATCGATTACCCAAAGCCTGATGGCGTTTTGTCGTTTGACCGCCTGACCAATGTGGCCTTTTCGGCGACCAACCATGACGAAAACCAGCCCGCGCATTTAAAGCTGCGCGATGCGAGCATTCCTATCCGCGTGAACCTGCCTGAATATGCCGAACCTGCCCAGCGGTATTGCCCCGCAGGCGTGTATGAGGTGATCGCCGAGGCAGGGCGCGAGCCGCGTTTTCAGATTAACTTTCAAAACTGCGTCCATTGCAAAACCTGCGATATCAAAGACCCGTCGCAGAATATCACATGGACAACGCCCATGGGCGGGGGCGGGCCAAACTACCCCAACATGTAAGAGCGGCCTTCACCTTTTGGTGAGGGGGCGAAAAAATGCGCGCATTTCGCCCCTTAGACCCTTGGCCGCATTGTAATTTTCAGCGCAGCGACTTAAGTTTTCGGGATGTGAACAGGAGCTGCCTATGCCTGCCCTTTCTCGGCCCATTGTTGCGAGTATGCTCGTTCTTTGCATCGGGCTTTTCCCCGCCGCCTCTTTTGCCAAAGAAGGTTTGGCTGGGGCGTTTTTGGCAGCAAAAATCGCGGCGGCGAATGCCGATTATCGGGCAGCAGATCTGTGGTATCAACGGGCCTTGGCGCTTGACCCTGCCAATGTTGAACTGTTGAATGGCGCGATGATTGCGGCATTGTCTTTGGGGGATATTTCGCGCGCCGCAGATTTGGCGGCCCAATTGCAAGGGCTGAATGCGGCCAACCAAAACACGCTTCTGGCCCGCATGGCAGGGGCGGCACAACGCGGTGATTTTGCCGAGATCATCGAAATTGAAACGCTAGAGGTTTCAACAGGTTCGCTGCAAGATGATCTGCTGGCAGGGTGGGCGCTGATCGGCCTTGGCCAAATGAATGACGGCATTGCGCGGTTTGATAAAGTGGCCCAAATTCAAGGGCTGGCGGGGTTTGGCCAATATCACAAGGCGATTGCATTGGCGCTGGCGGGCAATTTTGATGGCGCTGCCGCAGCGCTGGCGGCCCCCGAAGCGGGCCCGCAGGTCAATGCGCGGCGCGGCGCGATTTTGCAGGCCGAAGTGCTTAGTCAAATAGGCCAGTCTGCACAGGCGGCGGAACTTTTGCGTCAGCGATTTTCGGTGGGGCAAGACGCGCGGATTGCGGGCATGATCGCGCTGCTGGATGCGGGGCAAGCCTTGCCGATTTCGGGTTTCAAAGATGCCTCTTCAGGTCTGGCAGAGGTTTTCTTTACTGTTGCGGCGGCTTTGGGCACGGATGGCGACCCTGCATACACCTTGCTGCAAGCCCGCATCGCCAGCGATTTGCGCCCCGATGACAGCGAGGCGCTTTTGCTGACCGCCAGCATTTTGGAACGGCTAAAGCAATTTGATCTGGCTGCCGAAACCTATGCCCAAATTGCGCCCGATCATCCCGATTATACAAGTGCCCAAATTGGCCGATCTGCTGCTGTGTTTTCGGCGGGGCGGGCCGAAGAAAGCCTGCAAATCCTGACGGATTTGGCCGCAAATTTCCCTGCAGAATTTGACGTGCAACTGGCGCTGGGCCAAGGGTTGCGCCGTGCCGAACAGTTTGAAGCGGCCATTAGTGCCTATGATACGGCGCTAGCGCTGCTGCCGCAAATCCTGCCGCAGCATTGGGCGATTTTCTACAGCCGCGGAATTGCCCATGACAGCCTGCGCCAATTTGATGCGGCCGAGGCCGATTTTCGCACCGCCTTGGATTTGAATCCAAACCAGCCCAGCGTTTTGAATTATCTGGGGTATTCGTTGGTGGATCGCGGCGAGAAATTGGAAGAGGCGCTGGGCATGATTCAGCGCGCTGTCGCGGCGCGGCCAGAGTCGGGGTATATCATCGATAGCCTTGCTTGGGCGCTGTATCGGCTTGGCCGTTATAGCGAGGCGCTGGCCCCGATGGAGCGCGCGGCGCAGCTTGAACCTGTCGATCCGATTGTGACCGACCATTTGGGCGATGTGTATTGGGCCAATGGCCGCCAGCGCGAGGCGATGTTTCAATGGCGCCGCGCTCTGTCGTTCGAGCCGACCGAAAAGGATGCCGAACGCATCCGCAAAAAGCTGGAAGTAGGTCTGGACGCCGTGCGCGCCAGTGAAGGCGCGCCGCCCTTTCCAGATTTGGACGCAGGCGGATTGTAATCTATGCTGCGGGTCTTTGCCCCTGCTAAGATTAACCTATGCCTGCATGTCACGGGCCAGCGCGCCGATGGTTACCATCTGCTGGATACGATCGTTGGCTTTGCCAATGTGGGCGATTGGCTGACGCTGTCGCGCGGCGGGGCAGGGCAGGTGCATCTTTCTGGGCCAGAGGCGGGCCAGCTTTCGGGCGAGAATATCATCACGCAAACCTTGGCCGCTTTTGGCGCGCAAGATGTCGATGTGCATCTGGAAAAGAATCTGCCCGTCGCTTCGGGTATTGGCGGGGGGTCATCGGATGCGGCGGCAGCCTATCGGGGGGTTATCGCCTTGCAGGGGCGTGCAGCTGATGCGGCTGATGCCGCCAAACTGCTGGCCATCGGGGCTGATGTGCCCATGTGCGCGGGTGCGACTCCCGCCCATGTGCAAGGCATTGGCGAGGCGATAACGCCGCTGCCACACCTTGCCACGCTTTATGCCGTATTGGTCAACCCGCGCCAGCATGTGGCCACGCCCCAAGTCTTTCGCGCTTTGCACAGCAAACAAAATGCCGTCCTGCCCAGCCTGCCAAAGCGGCTTGATGACCCTGCCACGTTGATGGATTGGCTGCGCGCTCAGCGCAATGATTTGCAAGCCCCCGCCATTGCCGCCGCCCCAATCATTGCAGATGTTTTGGCGGTTATCGCAGCCACAGGCGCGGGGCTGACACGCATGTCAGGGTCGGGCGCGACATGCTTTGGGATTTATGAAACCGCCAGCGCAGCGCAGGCCGCCAGCGCGCAGATTCGTGCGCAGAATCCTGATTGGTGGATTGCGCCTTGCCAGATCAACGGCGGGGTAAATGTGGCCCCTCAGGCAATGCGGGCCACAACATAATCTGCCAAATCGCGCAGCATGTCTTTGATTTGATGGTCGGGAATAACGTCTAGGCTGGCAACCGCGCGGGAAGCCCAATTTAGCGCATCTTGGCGCGCCGCCTCCATCGCGCCGTGCCGCGCCATAATCGCGCGGGCCTGCTGCAAATCGCCGTCTTTTTGATCGCCTTTGGCAATGGTGCGGGCCCAAAAGGCACGCTCGGCATCATCGGCCAAGGCCACTGCTTTGATAACGGGCAGGGTCAATTTACGTTCGCGAAAATCGTCCCCCGTGTTTTTGCCTAAGGCATCCGACGCGCCGCCATAATCCAGCAGATCATCCACAATTTGAAAGGCAATGCCCAGTGCATCGCCATAATCAAACAGCGCGCGGGTTTGGGCATCGCTTGCCCCTGCAATCACACCGCCCACCTCGGTTGCCGCTGAAAACAGGGCGGCGGTTTTGCCGCGCACGACTTGCAAATAAATCGCCTCGGTCGTGGCCAGATCTTGGGCTGCAGTCAGCTGCAACACCTCGCCTTCAGCAATGGTAGCGGACGCATTTGCCAAAATGTCCAAAACCCGCAGCGACCCTGTTTCCACCATCAACTGAAAGCTGCGCGAAAACAGATAATCGCCCACCAGAACCGAAGACTTGTTATCCCACAACAGGTTGGCCGTGGGCCGCCCGCGCCGCCGCTGGCTTTCATCGACCACATCGTCATGCAACAGTGTCGCGGTATGGATGAACTCGACCGTTGCCGCCAGCTTCACATGGTCCTCGCCCCCATATCCGCACAGCCGTGCCGCGGCCAGCGTCAGCATCGGGCGCAGGCGCTTGCCGCCCGCCTCGACCAGATGCGCCGTCACCTGCGGAATGCGGGGGGCATGTTCCGAAGCCATCCGCGCCGCGATCAGCGCGTTCACCGCCGCCATGTCCCCTGCCAGCCACTGGGCCAGCCTGTCATGCGGCTTTTGCGATGCCTCGTCCAAACCCATCGTCTCCCGACCCCTCGACACGCAGGGCACAACGCCCTTAAGTCTATCCCATGAAAGAACTTCTGCGCAGCACAGACCCCACGGTCATCGCCTATGCCCAGGCCATTCTCAAGGGCGAGGGTATAGAGGTCTTTGAACTGGACGTCCACATGAGCATCCTTGACGGATCGCTTGGCATATTGCCGCGCCGCATGATGGTGCGCGATGCCGACCACTTCATCGCCACGGCCATCCTGCGCGATCTCGACATTCCCACCGGACTGCCATGACCTTCCCCGATGATGCCCTGACGGATGACAAATTCCTGATGGGCCGCCTGCGGCTGTTGCAACCCGCGCGCGGCTATCGCGCGGCAACCGACCCCGTGCTGCTGGCCGCCGCATGCTCCGCTGAACCCGGGCAATCCGTGCTCGATCTGGGCTGCGGGGCGGGGGCTGCGGCTTTATGCCTTGGCGCCCGTGTGGGGGGCCTGGCACTCGCGGGCCTCGAACTGCAACCCGAATATGCCGACCTTGCCCGCCGCAACGCAGAACGCAACGCCATACCGATGCAGGTCGAATGTGGCGACCTGACCGATATGCCCCGCGCCCTGCGCCGCGGGTTCGACCATGTCATCGCGAACCCGCCCTATTACGCGGCCACGGGCTCTCCCTCGCCTGTCAAGCTGCGCGACACGGCATTGCGGACCGATACGCCCATTGCCGCATGGGTCGCGGCCAGCGCCACGCGGCTTAACCCCGGCGGCTGGCTGACCATGATCTTCGCCACCCCGAACCTGCCCGAAGCACTGGCCGCCCTGCCCCCGAAACTCGGCTCGCCCCTTATCCTGCCGCTGGCCCCGCGCGAAGGGCGCGAAGCGCCGCGCGTGATCCTGCGCGCCCGCAAAGGCGGCCGCGCGGCATTCCGCCTGCTGCCGCCCTTTGTGCTGCATGCAGGCCCCGCCCATGATGGCGACCGCGAGAATTATACCCCCGCCGCCACTGCCGTCTTGCGCGGCGGCGGCGACCTGTCGGCTGCGTTCCGCCGATTTGGGTAAAACTGTCCTAAAGTCGGTATGACAATTCGGTGACACGACTCGGTTTCTGTGGTGCACTCAACCTATCGGCAACCCACTCAGGAGGACGAACAT
>JAIXVS010000049.1 GCA_027482795.1 Rhodobacter sp. | reverse complement strand
GATGCCCAGCATATGCGGCAACGAACGCCGCACCCCAAAATTCGCCCCTGATGCCAGCAGCATCATGTTATTTGGCCCCGGCGTGGCGCTGGTGGCAAAGGCATAGGCGATCAGGGGTATGATTGTATGTTCCATGCCGCATTATTGCAGAACCTGATGAATTTGGATTGCAAGTTTGCGCGTTTTCGCCAAATATCTGCAACAAATGGCGAAGATTGATGAAATAGACCATAAAATATTGCGCGCGCTGTCTGCGGATGCGCGGCAATCAAACCTGCATTTGGCCGATAAGGTGGGCCTATCGCCCAGCGCCTGCCTGCGCCGTGTGCAAGAATTGGAACGCAGCGGCGTGATCAAGGGCTATCGCGCCGTGCTTGACCCTGCCAAGCTGGGCCTTGGTTTTTTGGCCTATGTCACGGTGGGGCTGAACAGCCACACCAAAGCCGCGCAAGAGGCGTTTGAACGCGCCATGTCGCGCACCGCTGCCGTGGTGGAATGCCACAACATCACGGGCACGGTGGAATATCTGCTGCGCGTCGAAACCGCCGATCTTGCTGCTTATAAGCATTTCCACACTGAAGTGCTGGGCGTTCTGCCGCAGGTGAATGCGATCACGTCCTTTGTAGTGATGGGCAGTTCAAAGGATGCGCGGGCCTAAGGGTCGAAATTCCTTGCCCCAAGCCCGCCTTGCGCCTAGCCTCAACTCAGCCATAGGAGGAGGCCATCATGACCCATCAATTCGACACCCTTGCCATTCACGCGGGCACCGCGCCAGACCCCGCCACGGGCGCGCGGCAGGTTCCCATATACCAAACCACCGCCTATGTGTTTCGCGATGCCGATCACGCGGCGAAATTGTTTAACTTGGCTGAAGTGGGCTATATCTATTCGCGCCTGACCAACCCCACCATTTCGGCCCTTGCGAACCGCGTTTGCGCGCTGGAAGGTGGGGCGGGGGCGATTTGCTGCTCGTCTGGGCACGCAGCCCAAATCATGGCGCTGTTCCCGCTGATGGCACCTGGGCGGAACGTTGTCGCCTCGACCCGTCTTTATGGTGGCACGATCCAGCAGTTTTCCAATACCATTCGCAAATTTGGCTGGTCGGCGAAGTTTGTCGATTTTGATGACCCAAAGGCGATTGAAGCGGCGATTGATGGCGATACCCGCGCGATTTTCTGCGAAACCATCTGCAACCCCGGCGGGGCGATTTCGGATCTGGATGCCATTGCCCGCGTGGCAGATCAGGCGGGCCTGCCGCTGATTGTCGATAACACCACCGCCACGCCCTACCTGTGCCGCCCCATCGAACACGGGGCGACCTTGGTTGTGCATTCGGCCACGAAATACCTGACGGGCAATGGCACGGTCACGGGCGGAGTTGTGGTCGATAGCGGCAAGTTTAACTGGTCCGCATCGGACAAATTCCCCAGCCTATCGCAGCCCGAACCCGCCTATCACGGCCTTGTCTTTCACCCCACCTTGGGCGGCATGGCCTTTACCTTTCATTCCATCGCCATTGGCCTGCGCGACTTGGGCATGACGATGAACCCCCAAGGCGCGCATTACACGCTGATGGGAATTGAAACCCTGTCCCTGCGGATGCAGCGCCATGTGCAGAACGCGCAGATGGTGGCCGAATGGCTGGAGGGCGATGCGCGCGTGGAAAAGGTGGGCTATGCTGGGTTGGCATCCAACCCATATCATGTGCTGTCGCGCAAAATCACGCCAAATGGCGCGGGGGCGCTGTTTACGGTGGCGGTCAAGGGCGGGTATGACGCCTGCGTGAAGCTGGTTGATAGCGTGAAGCTGTTTAGCCATGTCGCCAACCTTGGCGATACGCGCAGCCTGATCATTCACCCCGCGTCGACCACGCACCGCCAGCTGTCAGAAGATGCGCCAGTCGCCGCATGGGCCGCGCCCAATGTGATCCGCCTGTCGATTGGCATCGAGGATGTGCGCGATATCATTGCCGATCTGGATCAGGCACTGACAGCGGCCACACAATAACAGAACAGGGGGCGGTGTGCGCCGCCCCCAGCTTTTCCTATTGGGCGATTTCAAAAACCACGGTGACCTGCGCGGTTACGCCAATCTCGCCGCCCGCGATGGGAACGGATGCTTCGTCCATAGCCGCCTTTAGCATTGGCATCGGGCTGACATAGCCGCCGTTTTCGCTGATCGACACGATCTTACCCAGACTGGCCCCTGCGGCTGTAACCAGTTCGGTTGCTTTGGCGGTGGCGTCTTTCACAGCTGATACCCGCGCCTCTGACTGGGCGGGTTTAGGATTAGACTGTTCAAAACTTAGCCCGTTCAGCGTATTGGCCCCGTCCTTAACGGCGGCATCCACGACAGCGCCCAGAATCGTCAAATCGCGCACCCGCGCGGTCAGCATATTGCTGGCCGTATAGCCGCGAATTTCGGGCGATTGCATGGTGTCATCCTGCACCCAGTTGGGCTGAAGTTGCAGGTTAGAGGTTTGCAAATCGCGCGGCTCGATCCCAGCCGCCGCCAGCCGATCCATCACCGCCTGCATGGCGACATTATTTTGCGCCATGGCATCGGCGGCGGCATCTGCCACGGTGGTCACGCCCAAAGATATGCTGGCCATATCGGGGGCGGCCGAGACCATACCTTCGCCAGTCACTGTGATTTGTCCCGCACCTTCGGCCATAACGGGGCCGCTGGCTGCCCCAATCGCCAAGGCTATCGCCGCCGCTGTCAAAATTTTACGCATTTCTTTTCCCTATACGAAGCACGTTAAGCGTGTATTGTCCAATTCTTAGCGCTGTTTTTAGGGTTTTGCTTGCCCTTTTTACCCATTTAGGCGAAAAGCTGCTATAAACAAAAAAACAGACGCGCGGGCGTTTATCGCTGGGCGCGAATTGTGTTAGGCAGGCGCGATGAAACCAGATTTTGCCCTAGATTTCCGCGACAACCAGATTGCGCTTTTGCATCGGCAAGATGCTGGCTGGGCCATTATTGGCCGCGTTGCGATGGACGATCCCGATCTGGATGCCGCCATGGCCTATCTGCGCGCAACCGCGCTGGGGCTTTCGCCGCGCGGGGTGTCTGCCAAACTGATTTTGCCCAATGAGGCGATCCTTTATACCGAGCTTGAAAACCTGCCCTATGGCCAAGACCGCCGCGCAGCTGCAATTGAACGCGCGTTGGTGGGCCGCACGCCTTATGGCGTGGATGATTTGGTCTATGATTGGACAGATGCAGGTGCATCGGCGCATGTGGCCGTGATCGCCCGCGAAACGCTGGAAGAGGCAGAAGGTTTCGCCAGCCAGCATCGGTTTAACCCCGTATCTTTTGCCGCCCTGCCCGACCAAGGCGGTTATGATGGCGAAGTGTGGTTTGGTGCCACGCAGCTGTCGGAAACCTTGCTGGCGCGGGGCGAGGTGGTGGAACGCGATGATGTCACCCTTTTGGCCCTAGACACAGGTGCTGCGCCACCTGCCGAATTGGCAGCAAGTGATTTTGAAATGGGCGCGGCGCAGGACGCCGAGCCAATGGGCGACGACCCCGCCGAGGCAGAGCCAGACCCAGCGCCCGTTGAAGCACCCGCTGCGCAGACCGACCCAGCCCCCGCACAGGTGCAAGACACCCGCGAAGTTTTGCAAGATTTTGTGCTGGAAGACCCTGCTGCGCAAGCGGATGCTTCTGATGTGGCTTTGAATGAACCTGCGCCCGTGTTGCTGTTAGAGCCGCAGGTCGCGACCGCAGAACACGAACCGCCAGCGCCACTGCGTTTGGCTGATCAGGAAAACCGTCAACAGCCCCCCACCAGTTTTGCGGCTGCTTTTGATGAAACGCCCGAACCATCGGCCCTGGGCCGGTTGGACGAGGTGGAAGAAGCCCCGATGGCGGTTGATGTGCCGCTGATCGACGATATCCCCCCGCCTGATAGCTTTGGCGAAAAATCACCCAGCCGCGCCGAGAAAATGCTGGCCGCGTTTGCCGCCCGCCGCGACGCCGCCCTCGCCAAGGCCGAGGCAGAAACCAATGCGCGGCGGGTTGAACCCGCATTGCGCGCAGATAAGGCTGACGCGGCGCAAGCAAGCCTGCCGCTGGATGTGGCTGTGGCAGACATGGCGGCAGATGTACCCGCCCCTTCCGCGCAACTATCTGACACTGTGCAGCCAAAATTGGCCGAACTGGGTCTTGCCAGCGGGGATCGCAGCGCGCAGCCCACTGCCCCAGCATCCCTTCCTAAACTGGGGGTGCCAGATGCAAAAATCGGCCGCGCGCCCGAAATGGCTGCGGCCACAGGGCTACGGCCTGCCATCGTCAAACACGTACCTGCCAAGCCGCAACCGCATAAGCCCCAAGATTTAAAGGCGATGCCAAAGCCAAAAGCGCGCGCGCGCCTTGGCATGGGGATGGGATGGATACTGACGGCTGTTTTGTTGGTGGCACTTGTGGCGGCAGGTGCGCTGTCAGAGTTGATGCTAACATCCTACAACGCGCTTTATGGCAAAGACAGCGCGTTAGCGTCGGTTGAGCCGTCACAATCTCCGCAAACGGCCACGCAAGACAATACCGCACAGATCGCAACCGCCGCAGCCCTTGCAGCCCCGAAAACGCCTGTGGCAGACCTGCCTGCGGCGCAGGTCGCACCCCAAGTTGTGGCTGAAATCGCGTCCATGTCTGCTGCTGGCGTTTCACCCAACCCTGTTGCACCAGCGGCCACCCCGCTTGCGCAAACGATGCCGCCTGCGGGGGCACCAGATTTGGCCTTGCCACCGCTTGACATGGTTGCGTCAGCGCCAGATTTGCCCAAAACCCCAATCACAGACGATATTGCGGGGCAAGCCAGCGCTGTTGATGTGACAAGCGCCCTGCCCGCACCAATGCCGCGCCCACCCGAAATCACCCGCACGGCCATTGCGACGCCAGCGGTCTTTGTTGTCACGGGGAAACCCGCCCTAGTGCCTGGCCCGCGCCCCGACATCGTTCTGGCCGCAGCGGCGCTTGCGCGCCCTGCCGCAGCAGCGCCCGCGCCCGAACTTGCTGCACTGCCTGCCGCTGACCCATCTTTGGCAGGGGCAAAACCGTTGCCCCGCCCCGCCAGCGTGTTGGCTGCCGCCGCTGCCGCTGCACCCGCGCTTGGCCCGCCGCCTGCCGCTGACCCTGCCTTGGCGGATGCACGCCCGTCTAAGCGGCCAGACAATATTCTGGCAGCAGGGCGCGCTGCGCGCCTTGCGTCGGCCTCGGCCTCGATTGTGGCGGGGGCGCAAGACGCCATTGCCGAAGCGGCGCTGAACCCCGCGCCTTTGACGCCTGATCCAAACCTAAGCCCCTTGGCTGTAACCGTCAGCCGCATCCCAGCCCCGCGCCCAGCAGGGCTGAAATCGGCCTTTGAACAGGCCTTGGCCGCCGCTGCCGCCCTAGAACCAGCGCCAGAGGCAAGCGCCCCTGCGCAAGAGGTGGCCAGCAATGAAGCCCCTGTCGACGCAAGCGTTGAAGAAGACGTCGGCCTAGATGGCGGCGCTGCTGAACGCAGCGTTGTGGCCAAGCAGGCGACACAGCGCAACATGCTAAACCTGAAAGACACCAACCTTGTTGGCATATTTGGCAGCCAAGCCAACCGCTACGCGCTGATCCGCCAACCGGGTGGCAGCTTTAAAAAGCTGAAAGTCGGCGATCGGTTTGACGGCGGGCGCATTGCCGCCATCACCGAAAGCGAAGTGCGCTATGAAAAGGGCGGCGATTTGGTGGCCTTGAGTATGCCAAAAATCTAAGTTTCTGGCAGTTGGGCGCGCGCGCTACTTGAAGCTGTGCCCTGCGCCTGCCACGATAGGACAAGCTTCAAAGGAGAGCTGATGGAAAGCCTGCTGCTGCAAGCCTCGATCTATCTGGGTGCCGCCGTTTTCGTGGTGCCCTTGGCTGTGCGCTATGGCTTAGGCTCGGTTCTGGGCTATATCGCGGCGGGAATTCTGATGGCCCCCGTTTTGCGGCAAATCGGGGCCGATGCCACCGATGTACAACACATCGCCGAATTTGGCGTTGTGCTGATGCTGTTTTTGATTGGCCTTGAATTGGAACCCAAAACCCTGTGGGCGATGCGCGGCAAGCTGATTGGGATGGGCGGCGCGCAGGTTTTGGGCACGGCGCTGCTGGTGGCTTACGCGCTGTGGGCCATTGGGGTGATTTGGCAATCGGCGGTGGTCCTGGGGCTGCTGATGTCCCTATCCTCCACCGCGATTGTGCTGCAAAGCCTGTCGGAAAAGAACCTGATGCGCACGGCGGGCGGGCGGTCTTCCTTTGCAGTGCTGCTGACGCAGGACATTGCCCTGATCCCCATTTTGGCACTGGTGCCGCTGATGGCCCTGCCCGCCATTCAGGGACCAACTGCGCTGCAATACGGCATCACCAACCCCGTTGATGCGCTGGCCGAGGCCGAGCATAGCGCGGGCGCGGCCGAATTGATTTCCCTTGTGCAGTCCTTGCCTGATTGGGCTGCGGCAGGGCTGACCTTGGCCATTGTCGGGGGTATTGTGCTGGCGGGGCATTACCTGTCGCGCCCCATTTTCCGATATGTCCACGCAGCCAGACTGCCCGAAATGTCCACGTTTATTTCGCTGCTGATGGTGCTGGGCATTGCGTTTTTGATGATGCTGGTCGGCCTGTCGCCTGCCCTTGGCACCTTTGTGGCGGGGGTGGTTCTGGCCAACTCAGAATTTCGCCACCAGCTAGAGGCTGACCTGCGCCCGTTCAAAGGCCTGCTGCTGGGGCTGTTCTTTATGACAGTCGGGGTGGGGATTAACTTCGACATGCTTTTGCGCGCGCCCTTGACTGTTATGGGCCTAACATTGGGCCTGATGGCGATTAAGGCTGCCGTGCTGCTGGCCATTGCCTTTGCCTTTCGCCTGCGCGGTCAAGATCGTTGGCTGTTTTCGCTGTCACTGGCGCAGGGGGGGGAGTTTGGCTTTGTGATTATCGCCTTTGCCCGCAGCGAAGGGGCGCTATCCTTGGCCAATGGGCAGATGGCGCTGCTGGTCATCAGCCTGTCGATGCTGCTGACGCCGCTGTTGTTTATCGCCTATGACCGCGTGGCGCAGAAATTGCGCGCGCAGCGGCCCAAACACACCCCCGATGATATTACCGAACAAGGCGCGGTGATTGTGGCGGGCATTGGCCGCTTTGGCCAAGTGGTCAACCGTTTGGTGCGCGGATCGGGCCTGACCACGGTGGTTTTAGACAATGACATGGCCACCATCGAAGCCATGCGCAATTTTGGCATTAAAGGCTTTTTCGGTGATCCGTCGCGCCCCGAACTGCTCGAGGCGGCAGGCCTTGCCACAGCGCAAGTGATGGTGGTGGCCGTCGATAACCGCGATGTCGCGCTGAATATCGTGCGCTTTGTGCGCGCGCGCCGATCCGATATCCACATCGTCGCCCGCGCCCGCGACCGTGTACATGTGTACGAGCTGTTTCAAGCAGGCGCGAATGACATCGTGCGCGAAACCTTTGACTCATCGGTGCGCGCAGGGCGCTATGTGTTGGAAAACATGGGCTTTTCTGAATACGAAGCTGCAAAAGCCAGCCAAACCTTTGCCCGCGTCGACCGTGCCGCGATGCGCGATCTGGCTCAGCTTTGGATACCTGGCCAACCCACACATCTGAACGTGCCCTATGTTGCGCGCGCGCGCGAATTGGAACGCGATATCGCCACAGCGATGATGGAAGAATTGCACGATGTGCAGCCCATGCAGGCCGAGGCAGAGACACCACCGCAAAACTCTGCGGCCGACCTACCCCTGATGCCCGATATGCAGGAAGACGAGGGCGAAAAGCGCCTACAAACCGAAGCTTAAGGCCATGAAAAAAGCGGCCCGAAGGCCGCTTTTTCATCGATGCTTTGATTGCGATTTACGCCGCGCGGCCAACCAACACTTCGCCGACCTTTTTCTGCGCGCCCGCCTCATCCGTGCCCGCAACGGCGGCCACTTCGCGGGTCAAACGGTCAAGGGCTGCTTCATAAAGCTGACGCTCGGAATAGCTTTGTTCGCGCTGATCGTCGCTGCGGTGCAGATCGCGCACCACTTCGGCAATGGCCATCAGATCACCCGAATTGATCTTTTGTTCATATTCCTGCGCACGGCGCGACCACATCGCGCGCTTGACGCGGGCCTTGCCCTTTAGCGTATCAAGTGCCTTGTTGATCAAATCGGGTGTAGACAGGCTGCGCATACCAATTTCGGTGGCCTTATGGGTGGGCACACGCAGGGTCATCTTGTCTTTTTCAAAAGAAATTACGAACAATTCCAGATGGATGCCAGCGATTTCCTGTTCTTCAATCGAGATGATCTTACCCACGCCATGCGCGGGATAGACAACAAACTCGTTAGGGCGGAAATCGGGCTTTTTCGATTTGGTCATCTTGCACCTTACGTTAGGCCCGTTTGCAACGAACAGACCTTCAACCGCAAGCAAAGCTTGCAGAGGTTAGGGCCTGAATGTCCACGAAATGCAACCTTGGGCGAGCAGCACCAAAGCAGGCGGCGGGCGGAAATTTATCTTGTGATTAAACTTATATCACAATTTTGTTGCATTTCCAACAGGCACGGCGCGCCACATCTGGCCTAAGCGTGGCTTTGTAGGGGTAAATATAGCGTCTTGGCGATAAATGCCCCCGAATCGCCCCAATTGTGCCGAATCATTGCCCAAAGCAGGCAAAGGCGATCAGCCGCCTTTGCCTGCCTTTTCCGAAAAATACTTCTCGCGCTTGCCCGTCTCGCCATCACGCTCGGCGGCGTCTGGCATTGGGTCTTTTTTGGTCACGATCACGGGCCACATTTCGGAATATTTGCGATTAAACGCCACCCATTCATCCATATTCGCCTCGGTATCGGGGCGAATGGCATCGGCGGGGCATTCAGGTTCGCACACGCCGCAATCGATGCATTCATCGGGGTGGATCACCAGCATATTCTCGCCCTCGTAAAAGCAGTCTACGGGACAGACTTCGACGCAGTCTGTGTATTTGCAGGCGATGCAATTGTCGATCACGACAT
This sequence comes from Rhodobacter sp., assembly GCA_027482795.1. Lineage (GTDB taxonomy): Bacteria > Pseudomonadota > Alphaproteobacteria > Rhodobacterales > Rhodobacteraceae > Cypionkella. The sequence goes on along the minus strand of JAIXVS010000049.1, from coordinate 1,992 downwards.
AGGTCATGGCTGTATCCTTTTTGCTTGGCCCCTGTTAGCCAAGGATTGCGCTGGATTCAAGCGGGTTTGGGCGGGCTGGCTGCGTCAAGATCGACATAAAGCGCCTGCGCCACGCTGGCAGGACCGCGCCGCTGGGCAAGGGCCAAAATCCGTATCACCCGCACGCGGTTTCCCTGCACAAAGGTCAAAACATCCCCCACCCCCACGCCCTGCGCAGGTTTGGCGCAAGGCTGCCCGTTCAGACGCAGATGCCCCTCGGCCACCAGCGCGCTGGCCAGTTCGCGCGATTTAAAAAAGCGGGCCGCGAACAGCCATTTATCAAGGCGCAGTTTGGGGGAGGGGGAAGTAGATGCCAACGTCATTATCGAAATCGTGCGGGCGTTCGATTATGAAGAAGATTGAGGGACTTAAGACCATCCTTAAGAAGCTGGCCATAAAGGTCATGATCTATTGTAACGACTGTTGCCCCTTTAGTGGCCGCCAATGCTATGGCAGAATCCGTCAATCCGAGGCGCGCATAAGCTGGACTTGAAACGACATCTGAACTTGGGACATATTGCTCAGCAATGCGGTCACAATAAACTGCCAAAGCTTCAGCTGCTCCTTGGCAGATAACTTGGTTCCCAGACCCAATCAAATTTGAAGTTTCAGTAAGAATGTTTGGCAAAGTTAAGTGGTATGGAAAGGCTCGCAACAATTCATCCAAATTATATAGATCAAGCAACGAAAACTCACTTAGCCTTCGATGTGACCCAACCTTAGAAGGCTCAATTTGGCCTACAAGCCAAAGCAAAAGTACATTCGTGTCTAAAATAACCGAACGCACAACTATTCCATACTTAACATATTTCCGTTTCTCGCAGATATAAAGAACGTTCGCATTTCTCGTATGGGCGCAACAGTTGTTTTTCCAAACAGAGTCAATTCCCGGGTTTCTGTGGTTCTACCCCGCAGCTCAAATCCAATAACCACGCGCCATTTGTCGCCTACCTCTTCGTATGCAAGACCCTCCAAAAGCACCGCTGTGACTGGCGTATTCTTAAAAAACCTTTCAAAATACTCAAAAGCTTTTTCGATTGCTTGATCTGCTTCTAACCTTTTCGCGGCAACTTCCATTTTGGGACTCCGTGAGTGTGGTCAAAGTTTACCCTTCAACGCCATGAGGGCGGCGAAAGGGTTATCGGGGTCGATGGGTTTTTCAGGGCGTGCGGGGCGTGCTTCAAAGGATTTGGGTTTGAAATCATCGCGCTGCGGTTTGCCGCGATCCGCGCCTTTGCGATCACCTTTAAAATCGCCGCGATCCGCGCCCTTACGATCCCCGCCTTTGCGGTCACCCTCTTTACGCTCGCCCTCTTTGCGATCACCCTTAAACCCACCGCGATCATTGCGGCGGTCTGGGCGCGGGCTGGCCGCGCCTTCAGCTGGAGGCGGAGCATTTGGCGCGCCGTCTTTTGCAGCCTCCCCCCCCTGCTGACCCCCCTGCTGGCCGCGATTTTGGCCACGGTTCTGGCCGCCGCCTTTGCGGCCCTCGCCACGACCCTCACCGCGCCCTTCGCGGTTTGCGTCGCGGGGTTGGCCCGCACCCTCGCCCTCGGGCTTGCGCGCGGGGCGTTCAAAGCGGGGCTTGGGTGCCCAAGTATAAGTGTAGAAGCTTTCTATTTCAGGGGCGGCTTCAGCGGCGGGTTCCACTGCCTCGGGCGCGGCAAACACCGATTCTTCTTCGGTGATCGGGTTCACGCGCGGGGTGTCATCCACCACCAGGGGGGCGGCAACCTTGACCTTGGCCCGTTCGCCCTTGGTGGCCTTATACCCAAGCCCGCCCATCAGATCGGCGAATTGCTCGGCGCTCATCCCCGTGATCGACAGCATATCAGGGGTCGCTTCGAACCCTGCCTTGCTGTCCAAATTGCGCAAAATATCGGCCAGTCGTTCCAGCATATCAATGCGCAGCGCCCGCGCGCCCGCAGGGTGATAGCCTGCCAGCGTGTAATG
>JAIXVS010000272.1 GCA_027482795.1 Rhodobacter sp. | reverse complement strand
GTTCGCGGGCTGACCACGGATCAGATGGCGGTGCTGACCTCGGCACAGGTGGCCGCGATGACCACAGCGCAAGTGGCAACCCTAAGCACGGCGCAACTTGCCCAAATCACCTCAGCGGCTTTGGCGGGGCTTGGGTCTGCACAAGCGGCGGCGCTGTCTTCTGCGCAAATCGGTGCAATTTCGACCGCGCAAGTTTCCGCTTTGGCCACGGCAAGCCTTGCGGCGATGTCCACCGTGCAATTGGCGCGTCTTAGCACCGATCACACCCAGGCGCTGACGTCGGCGCAGGTGGCCGCGCTGACGACGGCGCAAATTGCCAGCTTGTCCACGGCGCAACTGCGCAGCTTTGACACCGAAGATGTGGCGGCGATGACCACGGCGCAGATGCGTGCCATGTCAACGCGGCAGATCTCGGCGCTGACCAATGGCCAGATCGCCGCCCTTGGGACAGATGCGGTTGCGGCGCTCTCCACGGCGCAGCTGACCAAATTGACAGATAGTCAAGTCACAGCGCTGGGGTCAGATCAGGTGGCGGCATTGACCACTGCGCAAGTCGCGTCGCTGCGCACATCGCAGATTGTGGCCCTGAACACCGAAGATGTAGCAGCCCTGACCACGGGGCAATCGGCGGCATTGACGACGGCGCAGGTTGCGGCGTTGACCACGGCCCAGATCGCCGCCATCGACGGTACCGATTTGGCAGCCATGACCACAGCGCAAATTGCTGTTTTGACCAGCAGCCAAATTGCCGCCCTTACAACTGCGCAGGTCGCATCCCTGACCACGGCGCAATTGGCCAGCATGACAACTCAGCAGATCGCACGGTTTGCAAGCGAAGACATTGCGGCGCTAAATGCGGGGCAAATCGCAGCGCTGACCACGCGGCAAATCACGGCGCTATCCACCGATCAAGTGGCGGCATTGTCCAGCACACAAATCGATGGGCTGACAACGGCGCAAATCATTCGGCTATCAACGGCGCAGATTGTTGCCCTGTCCAGCGACCAAATCGCGGCGTTTAGCACAGGGCAAATTGCGGCCCTTACAACCGCGCAAATTGTTCGCCTGCAAACCGAAGATGTGGCAGGCCTGACCACGGATCAACTTGCCGCGCTGACAACGGCGCAAGTCGCGGTTCTGACTGCGGCGCAGGTTGGGGCGCTGCAAACAGGCCAAGTTGGCGCAATGTCAACGACGCAGATCGCGGCGCTGACTGCGGCGGGTATCGCAGGGCTGCAAGGGGCAACTTTGGCTGCCTTTAGCACCGCGCAGGCAGCGGTGATGACGGGCGCGCAAATTGCAGCGCTTAGCACCGATGCCGTGTCGGCCATGGAAACCGAAGATTTGGCTGCACTGACAACCACCGCTGTGCGCAGCCTAACAACGGCGCAAATTGTTGCCCTGTCCAGCGATCAGGTGGCATCTTTGACACCCACCCAACTTGCGGCGCTTGGCACGGCGCAGTTGATTAGGGTGGAGACGGCAGATCTTGCAGGCCTGACGGCGGCACAAGTTTCTGCGCTGACAACGGGGCAAGTGGCGGCCATGACCTCGGCGCAGATTGCTGCACTGAACGCCGAGCAAATCGCCGAACTGACCACGGGGCAGGTTGCCGCCATCACGACGGCGCAGATCACGGCGCTGACCACGGACCAAATCGCAGCCTTGACGGACGGCCAGCTTGCAGCACTGACGCAGGCGCAGATCACCGCCTTGTCGACCGATGCTGCGGCGGCCCTTACGGTCGAGCAGGTTTCAGCCCTCAGCACGGCGCAGCTTGTGAAACTGTCGGCAGCGCAAGTTGCGGCGATTGGATCGGCCCAAATTGCCAGCCTGACAACGGCGCAAATTGCCGCTTTGACCACCGCGCAAATTGTGGGTCTAACAACCGCGCAGTTCACGGCCCTGGGGGTTGATCAGGTGGGCGCGCTGGGCACGGCGCAAATCGTTCGGATTGAAACCGCCGATCTTGCGGCACTGTCCACCGAACAGGTCGTGTCCTTTACAACGGGCCAAGTTGCGGCGCTGACCTCGGCGCAAATAGCTGGGCTGACCACCGATCAGGTTGCGGCATTGTCGGGCGATCAGATTGCGGCGATCACTGCGGCAGGTATCGCGGGCCTTCGGACAGATGGGGTCGTGGCTATTACAGCAGAACAGGCGGCTGCGCTTACCTCGGCGCAGATTGCAGCCTTGGGCACGGCGGGCATTGTGGCAATGGACAGCGAAGATATCGCTGCATTGACGACCGATGCCTTGGCGGGTCTGACCTCTGCCCAGTTGATTGCGCTGACCACAGGCCAAATTGCGGCACTGACGGCCGAGCAAATGCAGTCTCTTGGCACAGCGCAGGTGGCGCGTTTGGAAACTGCGGATATTGCAGTGCTGTCCAGCGATCAGGTTGCCGCTTTGACAACGAGCCAAGTGGCGGCGCTATCCTCGGCGCAGATTGCGGCACTGGATACGTCGCAAGTGGTAAGTTTGACGGCGGCCCAAGTCGCCGCCTTAACCACGGCTGCGATGGTGGGGCTGGGCAGCGATGACATCGTGGCATTGACCACCGATCAGGCGATGGCGCTGACCTCGGCGCAGGTGGCTTCGATGTCGACAACCAACATCGCCGCGATGGAGGTCGAGGATATTGCCGCCTTGTCCACATCTGCCATACAAGGGCTGACCACGGCGCAGATCGTGGGGCTGTCGGTGGCGCAGGTCGCTGGCCTGACATCTGACCAATTGGCAGCCTTGACGACGGCGCAGGTGACGCGGCTGGAAACGGGCGATATCGAGGCGCTAAGCACCGATCAACTTGTCGCCCTGACAACCGCGCAGGTGGCTGTAATGTCATCGGCGCAGGTTGCAGCGCTGAGCACTGATCAAGTTGCAGGTTTGACGTCGGCGCAGGTTGCGGCATTGACCACGGCAGCCATTGCGGGGCTTAGCACTGACGATATCGCAGCGCTAACATCTGCGCAGGCGGCAGCTTTGGGTTCGGCGCAGGTTGCCAGCCTGTCGACGGCGCGGATCCAATCGATCGAAGTGGAAGATCTGGCCGCGCTTAGCACCACTGCCATCCTTGGCCTATCGTCGTCGCAGATTGCGGCGTTGACGTCAGCGCAAGCGGCGGCCTTGACCTCGGATCAGGTGGCGGCGCTGGGCACGGGGCAGGTCGCGGCCTTGACAACAGCGCAGTTCAGCGCGCTGCGAACTGACGCAATTGTCGCGCTGACCACCGCGCAAGCGGCATCTTTGACCACAGCGCAGTTGGCGGCGATGACGACCGATCAGATCACGGCATTGCAAACGGCAGATATCGCGGCGCTGTCGGGCACGCAAACATCAGCCTTTACCACATCGCAGTTGAATGTGATGAGCACGCAGCAGCTTTCGGCCTTGTTCATATAAGGCCCGCTGCGCGACACTGCCAAAGCCATGAAAAAGGCCCCAGTTATTCTGGGGCCTTTTTCACAGTGGTTTTGCACAAGACCGCCGCATGGAAAAGCCCGCGCAAGGCGGGCTTTTGGCATTTAGGTTGGCGCGCGGGCAGCCCCTGTTTTGGCGCCCTTTACGCAGGGTTCACCGCGCTTGCCCAAAGTGCAAAGGCCCCATCGCGCTGCACCTGCACATTTGCAAACCCAGCGCGGGCCAAATGCGCGGCAAGGCTGGTGGCGGTAAAGCCCGTGCGGTGCCCCATAAAATCGTTCCCCTCGGCAATCGAGCGGCCAAAGCCATAAAGCATATCCAAAGGCATAATCGGCCCCATCGCCGAAATATAGGCCGTGCCTTCAAGTTTATCTTCGTAAATCAGTTGGGCGATTTGCTGCAAATCGGGCATGGTCACCAAGATAAACCCTTTTGGCCGCAGCACGCGGCGAAATTCGGCCAAGGCAAGCGGTACTTCATGCGCGCGCAGATGTTCCAGATTATGGGCTGACCATACCGCGTCAACCGAAGCTGTGGCTACAGGGGCCATATCGGTGATTGATGCCACGATATCGGGGGCGACATTGGGGTCGATATCAAGGCGCAGCTCTGTCCAGGCCGCAAACGGGAAAAAATCTTGCGGGACTTTGTCAGGGTTCGCCGCGCCGCAGCCCACATGCAGAACTTGGCGCATTGCGGGCGGCGCGATGGGCGTTGCCGACTCTTGAATTAGGGGTGTTGCTTGGGTCATATTTTACCTTTCAGGGTTCACGCAGGCTTTCCGACAGGCCGCGTTCGATTGGATCAAGGAAGTAATCAAGGACAGACCGCGTGCCAGTCCAAACCTCGGCGGAAAGTGTCATGCCAGAGGCAAGTGTCATGCCCGATGGCAGGTCTTGCGCAGGCGTTTGCAGCGCCACACGGGCAGGGTGAACTGCCTCGCCCGCACCTTCGGGGGTAGAGGAGACGGGGCCGATCGAGGTGATTTTTCCTTTCAGGCTGCCAAATTTGCGAAAGGGAAACGCATCAATCTTCAGCGCAACTGGATCGCCAATGGCGACGCGGCCCAAATCTGACGACGCGATAGAGATATCGGCCAATAGACCTGTATCCGTGGGCACGACAGAAATCAGCGGATCGCCTTCGGTCACAATGGCACCCACGCCGCCCGGGGCAAGCGCAATGACAACGCCCGCGCGGGGGGCGGTGATTTCCGTCAGCGCTGTAATGCGCAGCGCCTTTGACAGGGCATCTTGCACTTGGGACAGGCGCAGTTGCAGTTTGGGCAGGGTTTCGCTGGCATCGCGCAGGCTTTGCGCCAGAAAAATCGCACGCTGATCTTGCGCTGCGCCCAGTTGGCGCGCCACGTCAGCCAATTGGGATTGGTGGGAAAACGCTTCTTGCTGGGCGGTCAGGCGTGCGGCGCGGGCTGTCAAAACTGCAAGCGGGGCTGCGGCATTGCGGCGGGCAAGCTCGTCTTGCATGGCTTCGATTTGCTGGGCGATGCTGATGCGTTCGGTCACGCTGGGTGTCATTTTGGCAAGTGCTGCTTGCTGGTTTTGCAAGGCAGCTATCGCTGCGTCATAGGCGGCAAGGCTGGCCGTCTTTTCAGCGGTGCGGCGGGCAAGGATACTTTGCTGCGCGACAAGTTCGGGGCTGGAGGCGGGCATGGTTTGGCCCGAAAGTTCGGCTTGAATGCGGGCGATTTCGGCAGTCAGACTGCGCTTTTCAGCCGAAAGGGCGGCCAAATCGGCCTGCGGCAGTGTTGCGTCCAGCCGTGCAAGAACTTGGCCTTTTTGCACAACATCCCCGGGTTTGACCAACAACTCGGTCAAGGCGGCGCGCGCACTGGGGCGCAGCAATATCGGCGGGGCATCGGTGGTGATGCGCCCCTGTGCCGTGACGACGATATCAATTGGCAAAAGCGCGGCCGCAAGGGTAAGGGCGGTCAGCAGGCCAAACCCCATCGCGGGCCAAAACCGCACGAAGGGCGGGGTTGGCTGCGCAATCAGCCGATCCAGATCAGATTGAAAGGGCAGGGCCGCACTGGCAACACGGGGCGGGGGCGAGAGGCGCATCATTGCAAATGCTCGGTCTGTTGGTGCCACAGGTGTTGGTAGATGTCGCACCGCGAAAGCAGGGTGCGATGGGGGGCAAAATCCACCAATTTGCCCTGATCCAGCACCATAATCGCATCCGACCCAACCAGCGAGGACAGCCGATGCGAGACGATAATCAGCGTGCGATCTTTCGCAATCGCCTTAAGATTGCGGTTCACAAGCGATTCGGATTCGGGGTCAAGCGCGGATGTCGCCTCGTCAAAAATCAGGACTTTTGGCGCGCCCATCAGGGCGCGGGCGATGGCGATGCGTTGGCGCTGCCCGCCTGAAAGGTTCGACCCGCCCTCTTCAATTGGCGTGTCGTAGCCGCTGGGCAGGCGGCGGATAAAATCATCCGCAGCGGCAAGGCGCGCGGCAAGTGCAACCTCTTCCAAACTGGCCCCCGGCCGTGCCATGGCGATATTATCGCGAATCGTGCCGCGAAACAGCAGGTTTTCTTGCAGCACAACGCCGATATTGCGGCGCAAATGCTCCAGATCGATTTGGCGCAGATCTACCCCATCCACTTGGATCAGGCCAGTTTGTGGCAATTCGATCCCTTGGATCAGCCGTGTCAGCGTGGTTTTGCCCGACC
>JAIXVS010000096.1 GCA_027482795.1 Rhodobacter sp. | reverse complement strand
TTTTACAGCAGCGTGGTCTATCTGTGCCCCTTCCGCATGGATTGGGCGAATAAGGGCGATTTCGGCCGCTTCTTGTGACAAAGGGCCAATTGCGGGATAGGTAAACAGCCGTTCAGCATAAGATTTCGCCTCTCCAGCCAGACGCGCGACTTGGGGCAGCCCTGCGCCTGCAAAAGCTATGGGTAGGTCAGATTGCGAAACTTTGTGAAGCGATACGATCAGCGCAGATAGGTCGTTGTCGTTAAGATACTGAACTTCATCAATCAGCAGCAGCCAGCCTTTACCGGCGGATTTTGCCGCCTCGCCCAGAAGAACAAACAACTCTGGCAGGTCAAATTGAATATCCCCGCTGTCTGCCAATCCCGGTTCTGGATCACTCGCGCCTTCTATCCCGATGCCAATGCCAGAGATTTCTATTTTCAGAATTGACGCAAAATTGCGCAGCCCGCGCAGGCCTTTGGCTGCAAGGTGTTTTGCGGCCTCAATTGTGGAAAGTGACCGAAGAATGCGGCGCATTTCAGGGATAATTAGCTTTGCAAGGCTGGCTTGTTCAGGCGCTTCGATAGGAGACACAAGAACATTATGCTGGTGTCCGATCTTGCCAAATTCATTTAGCAAAACTGTTTTGCCAGTGCCACGCAAACCAAGCAGCATGGTAGGACGGGCATATTTGCCCAGCGCAACGCGCTGGGCTGCAACTTGCGCCGCTTCGATGACGTCATCACGGCCAGCCAATTCTGGCGGTCGCCTGCCAGCGCTTGGCGCAAAAGGGTTGCGAACAGAGTCCATGAAAATCCTTGGGTATAGTGAAATCTAGCAAAGTATAGCGAAATTCACTAGATTTCACTAGATATCACTAGATATCACATCATCTCCCGCACATCCGTCAGCCGCCCCGTAATCGCAGCAGCCGCTGCCATGGCTGGGGATAGCAAATGCGTGCGCCCGCCGCGGCCTTGGCGGCCCTCAAAATTGCGGTTGGAGGTGGCGGCGCAGCGCTCGCCCGGCGCAAGTTGATCTGGGTTCATGGCAAGGCACATGGAACAGCCCGCCAGCCGCCATTCAAAGCCTGCGTCGATGAAAATCTGCGCAAGCCCCTCTTCTTCCGCCTGCGCGCGAACAAGGCCCGATCCGGGCACGACCATTGCGCGGATGCCGTCCTTTTTCTTTTTGCCTTTCAGAATTGCGGCCGCAGCGCGCAAATCTTCGATACGGCCATTGGTGCAAGACCCGATGAAGACTGTGTCAATGGCAATATCCGACAGTTTTTGGCCAGGCTTTAGGCCCATATAGTCAAGCGAGCGCTGAACAGCCTCGACCTTACCACCCGAAAAATCGGCAGGGTTTGGCACAGTGCCCGTAATTGGCAGCACGTCTTCGGGGCTGGTACCCCAAGTGACCACTGGCGCAATATCTTCGCCCTTCAGGGTGACAACCTTATCCCAATGCGCGCCATCATCCGAAAACAGGGTCTTCCAATAGGCCAGCGCAGCCTCCCATGCAGCCCCCTTGGGGGCGTGGGGGCGGCCCATGCAATAGGCAAAGGTTTTCTCATCGGGCGCGATCAGGCCTGCGCGCGCGCCGCCCTCAATCGCCATATTGCAGACGGTCATGCGGCCTTCCATCGACAGCTCGCGAATGGCTTGGCCGCAATATTCAATCACATATCCCGTGCCGCCAGCGGTGCCCGTGGCCCCGATGACCGACAGGGTGATGTCTTTGGCGGTAACGCCTGGGCGCAAAGACCCCGTGATTTCCACCTTCATATTCTTGGCCTTGCGCTGGATCAGTGTTTGCGTGGCCAGAACATGTTCCACTTCCGATGTGCCAATGCCATGCGCCAGCGATCCGAATGCGCCATGCGTGGCGGTGTGGCTATCGCCGCAAACCACCGTCATGCCGGGCAAAGTCCACCCCTGCTCTGGCCCCACGATATGCACGATGCCTTGGCGCACGTCGGATACGGGATAATAATGAATGCCGAAATCCTTGGCGTTTTTGTCCAAAGCTGCCACTTGGATGCGGCTGTCTTCCGTCATCGTCGCGGCATTGGCGCGGTCAAGGGTGGTGGGCACGTTATGATCGGGCACGGCGATGGTTTTTTCGGGCGCGCGCACTTTGCGGTTCGTCATGCGCAGGCCTTCGAATGCTTGCGGCGATGTCACCTCATGCACCAAATGGCGGTCGATGTACAAAAGGCAGGTGCCGTCTTCGGCTTGGTCAACCAAATGATCGTCCCAGATTTTGTCGTAAAGCGTACGAGCGGTCATGGCTCTTCCTTGCGTGTTGGAATTTTCGGAAATGGCGATGCGGGGCGCGGGGCGCCCAAACGATCAGCGGCGCGCAAGAATGGCGCGGGTAGCCCCATAGAACCGCCACGGCAGGCGGTCATGGTCGCTGATGTTGAAAAACCTGTTCATCCCCCATCAATACGCGGTTTTTGGCCGATTGGCAACGGCAAGGCGGCGCGCAGGTGGAAACTTTGGCCCAGCGTGCCATGTGTTAGGGGCAGGAGGCACGTTTCATGAAATCTATCATCGCAGTCACCGCCCCCGACAGGCCGCACGCG
>JAIXVS010000254.1 GCA_027482795.1 Rhodobacter sp. | reverse complement strand
GCGTCGAATTCTGGTGGTTCTGGTGGCTGGGTGGTGGCCATCATTTCGGCATTTACTGCCCTGGCCGAGACACCCAAAAGCAGCGCAGCCATCGCTGCGCGCTGAATTTGTGTCTTCATAGGTTCCTCCCTTGGCCAATTGGCCGGGTTTCAACAATTAGCTTTTGTCGTTTTTTGGTCCCAAAGTCAGCGCCTGCGGGCTCAGCTTTAGGTATGATTAACGTGCGCGACAAAAGCCTTGCCAACAATATCGTTTTGGCAGATTGTATTCTGGTTTTCTAAGAAACGGGCCAAGGGAGGCGTCAGAGTGGCAAATGACCGCGCAGAATTTTCCAAAAGCCGCCCGCTAACGCCCACGCCCAGCCACGAGCGGCACTTTTACAGTGCCCAGCGTGCCTTTGGCCGATTCGGAATGCGCATCTTTGACCCCGTGCTGATGGGTGCGCCGCATTGGCACGGCCATATCGAAGCGAATTTTGCCATCGACATGGAAATGACCTATGATGTCGACGGCCAAATCGTTGAAATTCCGGCCAATCGGCTGGTGGTTTTTTGGGCTGGCGTGCCGCATCAACTGACGGATATTCGCCTGCTCAACACGCCAGATAAATCAAAATTATGCAATATTTACTTGCCGTTAGATGCCTTTCTTTTCATGAATCACATCGCGCCCTTTCAAATGGCGTTGCTGGGCGGCGGGATGGTTGTGCTGCCCGAAACCCTGTGCAGCGAGGGGCAGGTGCGCCGCTGGTACAGCGATTATCGCACGGGCGATTTTGAACGCGCCGAGGTGATTAAGATGGAGATGAACGCCCTGCTGCGCCGCGCTGCGCTGGATCAGCTGTCCTATCTGCGCGCGCCTTCTAGCCATTTGGAAGGCGATCGCGCGCTGTCGTCCAGCCATATTCGCCATGTGATTGCCATGGTGCGCTATGTTCTGGAAAACCTAGAAAAGCCGCTGCGCAATGCAGATATCACCGCTGTGACGGGCCTGCATGAAAACTATGCCCTGTCCCTATTCACGCGCGTTATGCGTGCGCCCCTAAAGCAATTCGTCATTCGGATGCGCCTGATGCGGGCGCGGGCGCTGCTGGTGGAAAGTTCGATGCCGATTTCGGCAGTGGCCGAAGGGTCGGGGTTTTCGTCCGTCTCGCAGTTTTATGCCCAGTTCAAGGCAGGTTACGGCATTCCGCCCGCCGAAGTGCGCGAGCAGTTTTTGCGCATGGAATTGCGTTAAATCGCCACGCTTGCCCCGCCTTGCGCCGCCGATGCCTCGGCCCCATCCAAGATGCGTTGCAACTCTGCGCCGCGTGCAAAGCTGGGCTCTGCCGCGCCTGTGCCGCGAATCGCAGCGATAAAGCGTTCGTAAATGTTGGGCAGGGTGGGGCATTCAACCTCGCGCCATGTGGGGGTTAGAACATCGTCCCCAAGGCAGGCGCGCAGGGCGGAAACGGCCCCTTCAAAGCGCACTTCCAGGCCGCCCAAATCGCCATAAATGCGCAGGCGCAGATCGTTCATATGGCCCGTGGCAAAGCGGGTTGCGGCCACAGTGCCGATTGCGCCGCCCGATAGCTGCATCTGCATCGTCGCGCTGTCATTGGCATCCAGCGTGTATTCGCCAATTTTGCCGCCCGCAGCCTTGTCAAAGGTTTTCAAAAGGCAAGAAATGCTGCTGACCTGCTCGCCTGCGATAAAGGTTGTGAAATCAAGGATATGGATGCCCACATCGCCCAAAACGCCCTTCGATCCATGCGCGGTGGACAGCCGCCACAGCCATTGGCTTTCCGTCTTCCAATCGCCCCACGCGGGTTGGGTCAGCCAGCTTTGCAGATAAGATGCTTCGAAATGGCGCACGGGGCCAATGGCCCCCTCGCGCACCATTTTGGCAGCCTGTTGCAGGGCAGGGACGTTGCGGTAAGACAGGTTGACCATATTCACCACACCAGCCTTTTCGGCGGCAGCGGCCATCTCCAGCGCCTGCGCGGAATTGGTGGCAAGGGGCTTTTCGCATAAGATATGCTTGCCCGCTGCCAGAACGGGCATGGTTGTGGCGTAATGCGCCGCATCGGGGGTAACGTTGGTGACCGCATCAAACTGGCCCCACGCCAGCGCTTCATCAAGGCTGGCAAAACGGTTGGCAACACCGAAACGGTCGCAAAAGGCCGTCAGTTGCGCGGGGCGCGTATCGACGCCGCCGACGAGTTCCACGCCGTCAATTTCGGCAAATTTCTCGGCATGGTTGGCGGCCATGCCGCCTGTGCCCAAGATCAACAAACGAATAGGAAGCACCATTACCGCAGCCCCGCTTCGCCCGCCGCGTGCAGCTTTGGCCCGCGTTCGGTGATGGGTTCTGGCGCGGACTGCACGGGAACATTGGGCGCATCATTGGGGTTTGCGATCCGCACGGCGCGGTTAAAAGCCCATCGCACGCCGTTGGCGATGACCCGCTGCACATTTGCATCGTGATAGGTGGGGTATGTTTCATGCCCTGGGCGGAAGTAAAACACATTGCCCGCCCCGCGCTTATACGTCAGGCCAGAGCGGAACACTTCGCCGCCTTGGAACCACGACACAAACACCGTTTCCATCGGTTCGGGCACCCCAAAAGGCTCGCCATACATTTCCTCGTGTTCCAACTCGAAATAATCGGGCAGGCCTGCGGCAATGGGGTGGTTGCGGGAGGTGACCCACAGGCGTTCCCGCTCGCCCGCCTCGCGCCATGTCAGATTGCAGGGCGCGCCCATAAGCCGTTTGAACGGTTTAGAAAAATGGGCCGAATGCAAAAAGATAACCCCCATTCCGCCCCAAACCGCATTGCAGACGCGATCCACAATCGCGTCATCCACAGCGCCATGCGCGGCGTGGCCCCACCAGACCAGCACATCGGTTTGCGCCAGCCTTGAAGGGGTCAGCCCATGATCTGGGTCTTGCAAGGTCACGGTGCTGGCGGTGATACCGCCCGCTTTGTTCAAGGCCGCCGCAATCGTGCCATGCATGGTGTCGGGGTAGACCTGCGCCACCACTTTGTTTTCATGTTCGTGCACATTTTCACCCCAAACCGTGACGCGAATTGACATGGCAGTCTCCTATCTTGGGCGGTTGCCCTGTTTTGGGATGGGCAAGTTGCTAAAGCGCCAGTTTCACCCAAGCCGCATTGCGGGCAGATGATCGCACGCAGGCATCAACAAAGGCCACGCCCTCGAGCCCTTCGCGCAGGCTAGGAAAGGTGACTGCGCTGCCCAGCGT
>JAIXVS010000315.1 GCA_027482795.1 Rhodobacter sp. | reverse complement strand
TATGCGCGCCATTACGGGCAGGATTATGGGCAGGGGGGCGGGCGCATTCCCGCGACATTCGAAGTGTTGTGCCTGACAGGCTGGGCTCCGCATGAGGGCCAGCAAAAGCCCCTGCGCCCTGGATCCGCCGCCGCCCGCCTTGCCGATGCCCTTGGCGCGGCAGAAATTATCCTGCCGCAAAAGGGCAGTTGACGCTGCTGTGGGCCACGCTAAGTGAAGCCAAGGATTTAAAGGACATGAACATGACCGATGTTATGGCAGGAACGGGCCGCCTTGCGCACGCGCCCGCAAGCCACCCCAGCGTAAAGGCCCCCAAAATCGGCATTTTGCTGGCCAATCTGGGCACGCCTGATGGCTATGACTATTGGTCGATGCGCCGCTATTTGAACGAATTTTTGTCTGATAAGCGGGTGGTTGATATTTCCGATTGGATTTGGCAGCCGCTGCTGCAACTGGTTATTCTGACCAAACGGCCCTTTACATCGGGGGCCAATTACAAGCTGATCTGGAACCATGAGAAAAACGAAAGCCCGCTGCTGACGATTACCAAAGACCAAACTGCCGCCATCGCTGCCGCCATGAAGGCGCGTTATGGCGACGAGGTGATGGTTGATTTTTCCATGCGCTACGGCAACCCATCGACCCAGTCCAAAGTGCAGGCGATGGTGGCGGCGGGATGCGAGAAGATTTTGTTCTTTCCGCTGTATCCGCACTATGCGGGGGCGACATCGGCCACTGCGAATGATGCTTTCTTTGCCGCCTTGATGAAGGAAAAACGCCAACCCGCTGCGCGCACAGTCGCCGAATACTTTCAGCACCCTGCCTATATCAAGGCGCTGGCAGATTCGGTGCGCACGGCTTACGCCAAGCTGGATCATGTGCCCGATATGCTGGTCGCCAGTTACCACGGGATGCCGCTGCGCTATTTGATGGAGGGTGATCCCTACCACTGCCACTGCGCCAAAACCACGCGGCTTTTGCGCGAGGAACTCGGTTGGGAAAAGGGGCGCATTGACACCACGTTCCAATCGGTATTCGGGCGCGAGGAATGGCTAAAACCCTATACCGTGGAACACGTGGCCGAACTCGCCAAAGCGGGCAAAAAACGCATCGCCGTGATGGCCCCCGCCTTTTCCGCCGATTGCATCGAGACGCTAGAGGAAATCAACGGCGAGATTGCCGAGGCGTTTGAACATGCAGGCGGCGAGGTGTTTACCTATATCCCCTGCCTGAACGACGATGCCGCCCATATCGCGGCGCTGGAACAGGTGATTGTGGAGAATTTGGGAGGCTGGGTTTAACGTCATTGGTGCGTGACAGCACGAACCCTGCACGATGGACTTACTGCGCCGCTATATCCCTGCCCAAACTGGCCAAGATCGCCTCGGTGGTTTGCGATAGGGCCAGTGCAGCCGCCCCATGCGCCCACAAAAGATCACCCCAAGCGTGAATCTCGATGGGCGGGCGGGGGCGGCCTGTGTTGATGACCAGATTTTCCATTTCTGCCAAGGTTTCCTCGGCATATAGGTAGTCGTACCGCATCCTTTCGCCCGAAAGGATAATCAGCGCGGGGTCGAACAGGTTGATGACGTTAGACAGGCCCACCGCCAAATAGCGCCCTGCGCGGCGGAAGATGGATTTGGCGATGGTATTACCCGCCTTGGCCTGATCGTACAGGCTTTCCAGTAGAACAGTCATAGACTGGCCTTCTTTATGGCCCCAATTCAGCGCGGTCGTCGCCTCGCGCGCAAGGGCGTAGTCGGCGATATAGGCCTCTAGGCAGCCGCGCTGGCCGCAGCGGCACAGCGCACCGTCTAGCTGCACCTTTGTGTGGCCCAACTCCATCCCCACGCGCTGCGATCCGCGAAACATGCGGTGGCCCAGCACCAGCCCCATGCCCACCCCATGTTCCATCGTCACCACAGCAAAATCGGCAATGCTGCGCCCGCCGCCAAACCAGAGTTCGGCCAGCGCGACCATATTTGCATCATTGTCGATATGCACAGGCAGGCCCAAATGCGCAGATGCCGCCGCCGCAAGCGGCACATCGCGCAGGCTAAGGATGGATGACCACAGAACGGTGCCCTGTTCCATATCTACAAAACCGGGCACGCCCAGCCCAATTGCCGACAACTGGCTGCGCGCCAATCCCGCCTTTTCACACACGCGGTCCAGAAGGGATTCCATCGTGGCCAGCAGGTCGGGCAGGCTCATGGCGCCCAAAGCATGGGGATAGCTGACATCGGCCAGCAAATTGCCCGCGAAATCGACGATCACGGCGGTATTCTCGCGGTCAGACACTTTCATGCCCGCCACCAAATGCGCACCCGCCCGCACGCCCAGCTGCACCGCAGGCCGCCCCCGCCCCGAATCCCCATCACGCGGGGCGGCGACCTCTTCGATCAAACCTGATTCAATCAGATCAGCGGTCAGCGTGGTGATTGTTGCAGGGCTAACACCCAATTCCTTGGCCACTTGCACCCGCGCAATCAGCCCTGCCGCGCGCACCCTCTCGAACACTTGTTGGCGCAGGGGGCGCAGCAAATCGGGCAGGGGGGGAATCAGCGGGCCAACACCCTTTTGGGCGCTTGCTTCTTCTTCCCGAGGTGAAAATGGCGGCATTACTTTGATCCCTGAACTAAAGCCCACTGGTTTCGCGGCATTTTTCCCAAGTTTTCTACGCGCCCGTCCAAAAATTGCTGCATTGCGGCGAAACTTTGGCGAAAATTCCATCAAAAATAGAATGGACTGCGATTTATATTTTGACAACTGAAATTATTAGCGCCAGATTAGGCATGTCTCGGCGATTCTGCCGAGTTGGCCGTTATCGCTGGCCAGATCCATAGGGAGGATACTTAATGCGTAAGGCAATTCTACTCGCAGTTATCGCTGCGGCTGGGTTCTCGACTGCTGCACTGGCAGAGGGAAAGAAAATCGGCGTTTCTTGGGCAAGCTTCCAAGAAGAGCGTTGGAAAATTGACGAAGCTGCGATGAAAGCAGCGATTGAAGCCGCTGGCGACGAGTATATCTCGGCTGACGCGCAATCGTCGTCGGAAAAGCAACTGTCGGACGTTGACGCGCTGATCGCACAGGGCGCAAACGCGCTGATCATCAACGCTTGGGACAAAGACGCTATCGGCCCTGCCATCGAAAAAGCAGCAGCTGAAGGCATTCCAGTGGTTGGCTATGACCGTCTGATCGAAGACAACCGCACCTTCTACCTGACCTTCGACAACGTTGGCGTGGGCCGTATCATTGCTGAGAACGTGTTCGCAGCCGTGCCAAAAGGCAACTATGCCATCATCAAGGGTGACCCAGGCGATCCAAACGCTGGCTTCTTGCTGGAAGGCATGATGTCGGTTATCGGCGCTGCCGTAACCGCAGGCGATATCACCATCGTTGGCGAAGCATTCTCGGACGGCTGGAAGCCAGAGAACGCTCAGAAAAACATGGAACAGATCCTGACCGCGAACAACAACGCTGTTGACGCTGTTCTTAGCCAAAACGACGGTATGGCTGGCGGCGCAGCTGCTGCTTTGGCAGCGCAGGGCCTGAACGTGCCACTGGGCGGCCAAGACGGTGACAAGGCTGCGATCAACCGCGTTGCACGCGGCACGCAAACCGTGTCGGTCTGGAAAGACAGCCGCGAGCTGGGTAAAGCTGCTGGCGAAATCGCATCGGCTTTGGCCGCTGGCGCAGCGCTGGACTCGATCCCGAACGCTGTAAAGTTCTCGGGCGGTGAGAAGGGCGTTGAAATGAACGCAATTCTGCTGGCACCAACCCCACTGACCGCAGCGAACCTGAACGTTGCAATCGACGCAGGCCACATCTCGAAAGAGGAAGCTTGTGAAGGCGCAGTGGCTGGCGTTGTTGGCTGCGAATAATCGCTTAGGATAAATGTGCCGGCGGACATACTCCGCCGGCATTTCTTTTCGCATCTTTATGCCGAACACCTGCCGCGCGCAAACGGCTGCGCCTGTTTGTGCGGCAACGTGGAATAGCGCCGTTTATTCCCCCTTTGGCCCCTTTTCTTGTTGGACATTCACATGACAGAAGCAAATCGCCCTTCGCCCGCTGCCAATGCAGACCAAAGCGGCGGCATTATTGCCCGCTTTCTGGCTGGCACCGAACTGGATCGCCGCATGTTGGGCATGTTGGGCGCATTGGCGCTGATCTGGATCGGGTTTCACGTTTACAGCTATATTTCCACAGGCGCGGGCCTGTTCATCACCCCGCGCAACCTGTGGAACCTGTCGGTGCAAACCGCGTCAATCGGCATCATGGCCACGGGCATGGTGCTGGTGATTGTCACGCGCAACATCGATTTGTCCGTCGGATCGCTAATTGGTGTCATCGGTATGATTATGGGCGTGTTGCAGGTAGATTTCCTGCCCGACGCGATTGGCCTTGGCAATCCTGCGACATGGGTGATTACCACGGCGGTTGGCCTACTGCTCGGCGCGATTTTGGGCGCGTTTCATGGCTGGCTGATTGCCTATCGCGGCATCCCTTCGTTTATTGTGACTTTGGGCGGTATGCTGGTCTGGCGCGGGGCTGCGTTTTTGGTGGCCGATGGTAAAACTGTGGCCCCAGTAGATGCCACCTTTGCCCTGCTGGGCGGCGGGCCTTATGGCGCTGTGGGCAGCACGGGCAGCTGGATTGTTGGCATTCTGGGCTGCATCGCCATTATTTGGGCGATCTATTCGGGCCGCTCTGCCCGCATCAAACATCAGATTAAACTTCGCCCAATTTGGGGCGATGTGTTTGTTACCCTTTTGGGCTGCGGCGCGCTGATTGGCGCGGTGCTGGTTGTGGACGCCTATCCTTGGCCCAAGGGCATTGTGAAAGATTACGCGGCGGCAAATGGCCTGACGTTAGACCCTGAAACCACCTTCATCAGCCATGGCTTTGCCATTCCTGTGCTGATCATGGCTGGCGTTGCGATTGCGATGACCATTTTGATGACCCGCACCCGTTTTGGCCGCTATGTCTTTGCCATTGGCGGCAACCCCGAAGCCGCATCGCTGGCGGGGATTGATACCCGCTGGATGACGGTCAAGATCTTTTCGCTGATGGGTCTGCTTGCAGGTATTTCTGCGGTGATCTCCTCGGCACGCCTAAATTCGGCCACCAACGCGCTGGGCACGTTGGACGAGTTATACGTGATTGCCGCTGCCGTGATCGGGGGCACCTCGCTGGCGGGGGGGATTGGTACGATTTACGGCGCAATCATCGGGGCCTTCATCATGGCATCGCTGCAAACTGGCATGGTGCTGATTGGGTTTGGTGACGGGTCGTATCGGTCTATCGTGGTTGGCACGGCGCTGGTTTTCGCTGTGTATCTGGACAATCTTTACAACAAAGCTGTGAAATAGGGGATGACCATGACAAACACAGGAACTCCTCTGGTCGAAATGCGCAACATTTCGATTTCCTTCGGCGGGATCAAGGCGGTTGATAATGTGACCATTGACTTGCACCCAGGCGAAGTTGTGGGCCTGCTGGGCCATAACGGCGCGGGCAAATCGACGCTGATCAAATGCCTGTCGGGCGCCTATCAGAAAGACGCGGGCGAGATATTCATCAATGGCGAGCGGGTGGATATCCAAAACCCCCGCGATGCGCGCGCGCAGAATATTGAAACCATCTATCAAACGCTGGCTTTGGCGGATAATTTGGATGCAGCGTCCAACCTGTTCCTTGGCCGCGAAATCATCGGCAAAGGCGGTTTTCTGGACGACAGCGCGATGGAGGCGGAAACCCGCAAAATCATGGCGCGGCTGAACCCCAATTTCCGCAAGTTTAACGTGCCTGTGTCGGCGCTTTCGGGCGGTCAGCGCCAATCGGTCGCTATTGCCCGCGCGGTGTATTTCAACGCCAAAATCCTGATCATGGACGAGCCCACCGCCGCCCTTGGCCCGCACGAGACGCAGATGGTGTCGGAACTGATCCAAGAGCTGAAAAAGCAGGGTCTTGGCATTTTCCTGATTGAACATGACATCCACAACGTCATGAAACTGTGCGACCGCGCTGTTGTGATGAAAAACGGCCAGCGCGTGGGCACCGTGAATGTGAACGAAGTGACCGATGATGACATCTTGGGCATGATCATTATGGGAAAGAAACCCGCCAAGGCCGCATAATGTATATCGGCCTTGATTTGGGAACATCGGGGCTGAAAGGCATCCTGATTGATGAGAACCAGCGGGTACTGGCCGAGGCGACTGCGCCCCTAACCGTGCAGCGCCCGCATGACGGTTGGAGCGAACAACGCCCCGCCGATTGGATTGCGGCAGCCGAGGCGGTGATGGATCAGCTGGCAAAGCATGGCCTTGCTGCCGTGCGCGGTATTGGTCTGTCGGGCCATATGCACGGCGCGACTTTGCTGGATAAATCGGACGAGGTTCTGCGCCCCTGCATCCTGTGGAACGACACCCGCAGCCATGCCGAAGCGGCGCAGATGGACGCAAACCCTGCGTTCCGCGCGGTGTCGGGCAATATTGTGTTTCCGGGCTTTACTGCGCCCAAACTGGCGTGGGTGCGCGCGCATGAGCCGAAAATCTGGGACAAAATCGCAAAGGTTCTGCTGCCCAAAGATTACCTGCGCCTGTGGCTGACAGGCGCGCATGTGGCTGAAATGTCCGATGCGGCGGGCACGTCATGGCTGGATACGGGCGCGCGCGATTGGTCGGATGATCTGCTGGCGGCCACGGGGCTGACGCGCGATCATATGCCGTCACTGGTGGAAGGTTCCGAAGTGTCGGGCCATTTGCGCGAGGTTTTGGCCACCCGCTGGGGCCTGTCAAAAGGCGTGGTCATTGCAGGCGGGGGCGGCGATAATGCCGCATCTGGTGTGGGCGTGGGCGTGGTGCGCGCGGGCGAGGCGTTTGTGTCTTTAGGCACATCGGGCGTGCTGTTTGCCGCCAATGCGGGCTATCAGCCCGACCCTGCCACGGCTGTGCATACATTCTGCCATGCGCTGCCAAATACATGGCACCAGATGGGCGTGATTTTGGCCGCAACAGATGCGCTGAATTGGTATGCAAACCTTGTGGGCGCGGATGCGGCCACCCTGACGGGCGAGTTGGGCGTGCTGCAAGCCCCATCCAAAACCACCTTCCTGCCCTATCTTGGGGGAGAGCGGACGCCGCTGAATTCTGCCGCCATTCGCGGGGCATTTACGGGGCTGGAACATGCCACCGACCGAATGGGCGGCACCCGCGCCGTGCTGGAAGGCGTGACCTTTGCCATCCGCGATTGCCGCGATGCGCTGGCGGCGACGGGCACGCGCATTGAAAACCTGCTGGCCGTGGGGGGCGGATCGCGCAGCGATTATTGGCTGTCTGCCATCGCCACCGCGCTGAACTGCCCCATCTCGCTGCCCGTTTCGGGCGATTTTGGCGGGGCATTTGGCGCAGCGCGGCTGGCGATTATGGCGGCCACTGGCGCGGGGGCAGAAATAGCCACCCTGCCCAAAATCGCGCGCCAAATCCTGCCTGACCCCACCCTAACCGCCGCATTCGATGCAGGCCATGCCCGCTATCTTGCCGCCCAATCTGCCATTCTTGGTATATCCTAAGGAACTGATATGTCTGACTTTTTCAAAGGCATCCCCGCCGTCAAATACGAAGGCCCAGCCAGCACGAACGAATTCGCTTTTCGCCATTACAACCCTGACGAGGTGATTTTGGGCAAGCGGATGGAAGACCATCTGCGCTTTGCCGTGGCCTATTGGCACAGCTTTGCTTGGCCAGGGGGGGATCCGTTCGGCGGGCAGACCTTTGATCGCCCTTGGTTTGGCGACAGCATGGATTTGGCGCGGCTAAAGGCCGATGTGGCGTTCGAGATGTTCGATATCTTGGGCGCGCCGTTCTATTGCTTTCACGATGCCGATATGCGGCCTGAGGGCGCAAATTTTGCCGAGTCCAAGCGCAACTTGGATGTGATGGTCGATTATTTGGCCGAAAAGCAGGCCACGCATAAAACCCAACTGCTGTGGGGCACGGCGAACATGTTCTCGCACCGCCGCTGGATGTCGGGCGCGGCCACCAACCCCGATCCAGATGTTTACGCCTATGCCAGCGCCACCGTGAAGGCAAATATGGATGCCACGCTGAAATTGGGCGGGCAGAACTATGTTTTGTGGGGCGGGCGCGAGGGGTATGAAACCCTGCTGAACACCAACCTAAAGGCCGAGCGCGACCATGCAGGCCGTTTCTTGCAGCAGGTTGTCGAATACAAATACAAAATCGGCTTTAAAGGCGCGATTTTGATCGAGCCTAAGCCGCAGGAACCATCCAAGCATCAATATGATTATGATGTGGCCACTGTTTATGGATTCCTGAAAGATTTCGGTCTGGAAAAAGAGGTAAAGACCAACATCGAGCAGGGCCATGCCATTTTGGCGGGCCATTCGTTTGAACATGAAATTGCCACGGCGGCGGCGCTGGGTATTTTCGGGTCAATCGACATGAACCGCAACGATTATCAATCGGGCTGGGACACGGACCAATTCCCCAACAACCACGCCGAAAAGGCCGTGGCGTTTTATGAGATTTTGCGCGCGGGCGGCTATACCACGGGCGGCACGAATTTTGACGCAAAAGTGCGCCGCCAATCCCTCGATGCGGAAGACCTGATCTTGGCCCATGTCGGCGGCATGGACACCTGCGCGCGGGCGCTGAAATCTGCCGCAGCCCTGTTGGAAAGCGGAGAGATGGAGGCCGCGCGCGACATCCGCTATGCAGGCTGGCAAACCCCCGCCGCGCAGGCCATGCTGAAAGGCAGCCTAGAGGATGCCGCCGCGCGCGTCACCAGCGAAGGGCTGGAACCACAGCCCAAATCTGGCCGCCAAGAACGTTTGGAAAACCTTTGGAATAGGTTCGTATGATATGAAACGTCGCACCTTTTTGGCCCTGTCTGCCGCCAGCCTAACCGCCCCCGCATGGCCTGCTTTTGCAGCCACCGATACGCGGGGAGTTTTGCTGAACTGGTATAAACTGGTGCTGGAATTGGTGCGGCACACCGCCACCTATTCGCCGCCAGTCGCCAGCCGCGCCTTTGCCTATTTGGGCATTACGGCATACGAGGTGCTGGCATCGGGCGCGCAGGGCTATCAATCGCTGGCAGGGCAGGTGAATGGGCTAACCGCCTTGCCGCCGCGCCCCGAAGGGGTGGATGATGCGGCCGCGCTAAACGCCGCCTTGACCGAAGCGATTGCGAATTTCTTTGGCAATACGGGCCCCACTGGCCAGCGCGCCATGGATGCCATGGCCCGCGCCATGGGCAAACCTGATGAGGCATCTGCCGCCTATGGCCTTGCCGTGGCAGACCACATCTGGAACTGGTCGCAAGACGATGGCGGCGCGGTTGTGGAAAATATGGGCTTTCCGATGGAGTATACACTCGGCGGCAAGCCCAGCTCTTGGGTGCCCACCACGGCACTGGTGCGCCAACAGCAATTCCCACTGTTGCCAACATGGGGCAGTAACCGCACCTTTGCCGCCCCATCGGGCAGCGCCTGCGGCATTGCAGACCACCCCGAATACAGCGAAGACCCAGCTTCGGAATTTTACGCGCAGGCGATGGTGGTTTATGATACGTCCAAAACCCTGACGC
>JAIXVS010000008.1 GCA_027482795.1 Rhodobacter sp. | reverse complement strand
GCCGCTGGATTGGGCGATGACGCAAAACAACCTTGGTGTGGCGATGGCCGCCCTTGGGGAGCGTGAGGAGGGCACGGCACGGCTGGAAGCGGCAGTTGCGGCCTATACTGCGGCGCTAAAGGAACGCACGCAAACCCGCGTGCCGGTGTATTGGGCCGATACGCAACTCAACCTTTCCCTTGCCGAAGTCGCGTTTTTCGACAAAACCGCCGACCCTTCCCATTTGGTCGCCGCCCGCGACTTTGCGCTGGCCGCACGCGAGGGGTATATGACGGCAAGGGCAGGGCATGATGTCGGAATGGCTGACAATCTACTCGCCCAAATCACCGCCCGCGAGGCAGGATAGGGCAATGTTCGCCTCGCCACCCCGTGGTTAACGCCCCCCAACACCATCGCGTGTAGGGACGGATGCAATACGGATGCAATACACAAAAAATACGCGCGCAATACGCCGTTTTTATAGCGAAATCAGCGGTTTAACCCACCGCGCGCTGGGGATCAGGCGTTAAACAGGAAATGCAGCACATCCCCGTCTCTGACCTCATAAGTCTTACCTTCCACCCGAAACTTGCCCGCCTCTTTCGCGCCCGTCTCGCCATTGCCTGCGATATAGTCGTCATAGCCAATGGTTTCGGCGCGGATGAAGCCTTTTTCAAAATCGCCGTGAATAACGCCTGCCGCTTGGGGGGCCAGCGTTTTGGCGGGGATGGTCCAAGCGCGGGCTTCTTTTGGGCCGATGGTGAAATAGGTCTGCAATCCCAGCAGCTTATACCCCGCGCGGATCAAACGGTCTAGGCCTGCTTCTTCAAGGCCCATTTCCGACAGGAACATTTCCGCTTCGTCATTGGCAAGCTGGCTGATTTCTTCCTCGATCTTGGCGGAAATCACCACCGAAGCCGCCCCTTGTTTGGCGGCCATTTCGGCGACGCGGGCCGATTGCGAATTGCCCTTTGCGGCGCAAGATTCCTCGACATTACAAACATATAGCACGGGTTTGCTGGTAAGTAGTTGCAGCAGCCGCCACGTGCGGCGGTCATCCTCGGCCACCTGAACGGTGCGGGCGGGTTTGCCATCGTTCAGCACAGCCAAAGCCGCCCGCAGCAGGCGGTCTTGGTCCAGCGTTTCCTGATCGCCGCCGCGCAGTTTCTTGCCCAAGGCGACAAGGCGGCGCTCGATGGATTCCATATCGGCCAGCATCAGTTCGGTCTCAATCGTTTCGGCATCGGCCACAGGGTCGATCCGCCCTTCGACATGGGTGATGTCCCCATCTTCAAAACAGCGCAGCACATGGGCAATGGCGTCACATTCCCTAATGTTTGCAAGGAATTGGTTGCCCAAACCTTCGCCCTTACTTGCCCCGCGCACCAGCCCTGCAATATCAACAAAGGTCATGCGGGTGGGGATGATTTGCTTGGAATTCGCAATCGCCGCCAGCTTTTCCAGCCGCGCATCGGGCACGGCAACTTCGCCCACATTGGGTTCAATGGTGCAAAAGGGAAAGTTCGCGGCCTGCGCTGCGGCAGTGCGGGTAAGCGCATTGAACAGGGTTGATTTGCCCACATTGGGCAAGCCCACGATACCCATTTTGAAACCCATCGCCGCATCCTTTCGCTGTTTGCGCTGTCTTTAGTGGGAAGGACGGCCAAGATCAATGCAAAGGCTGCGGCAGTGCAAAGGCAGCCTATAGACAAGTGGCTAAACTTATCCACACAACATTTCATAAAACTGTCACAAAACTGAAATAGAGCCGTCATGAAACGCGCCTATCCCCCGCGATTGAGCCAAAAGGTTTGGCCCACACCCGTAATCAGGAGAGATCCATGAAACTGACCAAAATCACCGTTTCGACCTTGGCCATTTTGGCCGCGTCGGCAACCGTTTCGATGGCCCGTGACAACGTACAAGTCGCTGGCTCGTCGACCGTTCTGCCTTATGCCACGATCGTAGCAGAAGCCTTTGGCGAGAACTTCTCGCAGTTCCCTACCCCCGTCGTTGAAGGTGGTGGTTCGGGCGCTGGCCGTGCAAAAATGTGTGAAGGCGTGGGCGAAAACACCATCGACATCGCAAACTCGTCCTCGCGCATCAGCCAAAAAGACATCGACACCTGCGCTGCCAATGGCGTGACCGAGATCATGGAAGTGCGCTTTGGTTATGACGGCATCGTGTTCGCATCCGACGTCGCTGGCCCTGATTTCGCGTTGACCCCTGCTGACGTGTATCTGGCTTTGGCTGCAAAAGTGGCAAAAGACGGCGCTTTGGTTGACAACGCTGCTGCTCAGTGGGCTGAAGTAAACCCTGCCCTGCCAGCACAAGACATTCTGGCACTGGTTCCCGGCACCAAGCACGGCACACGCGAAGTGTTCGACACCAAGGTTGTTGTGGCTGGCTGCAAAGAAACCGGCGCGCATGATTTGTTCTTGGCCACCGCTGAAGGCGCTGACGACAAAGAAAAAGCTGGCAACGCTGACAAAGCTTGCATGGAGCTGCGCACCGATGGCCGCGCTGTGGACATCGACGGCGACTACACCGAAACGCTGGCACGTTTGGACGCTGACAAGAACGCTGTAGGCGTGTTCGGTCTGTCGTTCTACCAGAACAACACCGACAAGCTGAAAGTAGCAACGATGTCGGGCATTGTTCCTTCGACCGAATCGATCGCTTCGGGCGAATACCCCGTGTCGCGCCCGCTGTATTTCTACGTCAAGAAAGCACATATCGGCGTGATCCCTGGCCTGCAGGAATACATCGACTTCTTCGTGTCCGATGACATGGCTGGCCCAGATGGCCCGCTGGCTGCCTACGGCTTGGTTTCCGATCCAGAACTGGCTGCAACCCAAGCTATGGTTGCTGCTGGCACCCCAATGGGCCCACTGGAATAATCTAAACAAAGTGGCGGCGCAGAACCCTGCGCCGCCATTTATTTTGCTAGACCATTATTACCTTTTGATTGAGGCATATCATGTCGGTCTTCATGCTGTTGGTGGTTATTGCGGTTCTTGCGCTGGTGGGTTTCGTTGTTGGACGTCAGCGCGCCTTGGCTTCGGCAGCAGGCAATATCAAAGAGATGCACTCGCTGCCTGTGTATTACGGCTGGCACGGTGCGCTGATGGTGATTGTTCCGTCGCTGCTTGCTCTTACTCTGTGGCTGTTGATCCAGCCTTTGGTGATCGAGCGTCAGTTGGTGGGCTATTTCCCGCCCGAAGTTCTTGAATCAAGCGCCGCGCGCACCCTTGCCATGGCTGATGTGCGCCGTGTGGCCGAAGGGCTGGATATTGCCATCGCCCAAGGCGCAATGACCGAAGTGCAGGCCGATATGGTGCGCACTGAATTTGGGTCGGTTCGCGACCGTCTGGCCGAGGTTGGCGTAGCGCTGGGCGCAGAAGTGACCCCGCAAGTTTTGGCCGCAGCGCAGAATTATCGCGAACTTGCTGTCATCGGCAACATCGGCCGCAGCATACTGACATTTCTAGTGGCATTAGCTGGCCTGATCTATGCCATACGGATCACCAACAAAGACTTCCGTGCGCGCAACCGCGTTGAGCAGGTTGTCATGGCGCTGCTAAGCCTATCGTCCACCGTCGCAATTTTGACGACTGTCGGCATTGTTCTCTCGCTGGTTGGCGAAAGCCTGCGCTTTTTCACCATGTATCCGTGGCAAGACTTTTTCTTTAGCCTGACATGGTCGCCCAATTTCCAAGGCGGCAGTGATCTGGGCCTTGCGCCGCTGCTGTGGGGCACGATTTACATCAGCTTTGTGTCGATCATTGTGGCCGCGCCGATTGGTTTGTTTTCGGCGATTTACCTAGCGGAATACGCCTCGCCGCGCGTTCGGTCTGTGGTGAAACCCGCCATCGAGGTAATCGCTGGCATTCCAACCGTGGTGTTCGGTCTGTTCGCCCTTGTCACCCTTGGCCCAATCCTGCGCGATTGGATTGCCGAGCCGACAGGCTGGGGCAATTCGGGATCGTCGGTTATGACGGCAGGTCTGGTGATTGGGATTTTGAACATTCCGTTTGTATCGTCCTTGGCCGATGACGTGATTAACGCCGTGCCGCAGGCAATGCGCGATGGATCGTACGGCATTGGCGCGACCAAATCGGAAACCATCCGCTTGGTGATTTTGCCCGCCGCATTGCCAGGCATTGTTGGCGGGATGCTGCTGGCCCTTAGCCGCGCCATTGGCGAGACGATGATTGTGACCATGGGGGCAGGCGCCGCTGCCAAGCTGGATCTAAACCCATTCGAAGCGATGACCACGATCACTGTGAAAATTGTCAGCCAGCTTACGGGTGATACCGAATTTGACAGCCCAGAAACGCTGGTTGCCTTTGCCTTGGGCATGACGCTGTTCGTGCTGACCTTGGGGCTGAACGTGATCGCCCTATACATCGTGCGCAAATATCGGGAGCAATACGAATGAGCGACGCTTCAACCAACCCCAGCGATGTGCCGCACAAATCGGAATCTTTGCTGGTGCCCAGCAAGCTGATGCGCCGCCGCAATGCTGCCGAAACCCGCTATAAGGCCTATGGTATTGCCGCGATAGTGATTAGCTTGGCCACGCTTGGCATTATGCTGTTCACCATTTTCTCGGACGGTATTTCGGCCTTTTCGCAGGCGACCTTGCGCTTTCCTGTTACGATGGATGCCGCAACGCTAGACCCAAAGGGCAACCGCGATATTGCCGAAATGACCAAAGTGACCACCATTGGTTATAAAAAAGTTTTGGAAAAGTCGCTGATTGATGAACTGAATAAGCGGCAGGTCGCGGTGGACGGCGTTTCTGAAAAAGACATCGGCGCGTTCATTTCGGGCGATGCGCCAGCACGGTTGCGAGATATGGTTTTGGCAGACCCCAGCCTGATTGGTCAGACGATTGACTTTTCCGCCTTTGCCACGGGCCGCATTGACGGTTATTTCAAAGGCCGTGTTACGATGGAAACCGCAAAGCTGGACAGCAACATCTCGCCCGAACAGCTGCAATTGGCCGACAAAATGAAACAGGCGGGCATTTTGGATGTGCGCTTTAACCCCAAATTCTTTACCAACCCCGATGCGTCTGATACGCGGCCTGAATCTTCGGGCCTTGGGGTGGCCATTATTGGTACGCTTTACATGATGGCGCTGGTTGTTGTGCTGTCTTTGCCGTTGGGGGTTGCTGCGGCGATCTATCTGGAAGAGTTCGCCCCGCAAAACCGCTTTACCGATTTGATCGAGGTGAACATCTCGAACCTTGCTGCCGTGCCGTCGATTGTGTTCGGGATATTGGGCCTTGCGATCTTCATCAACTTTGGTGGGCTGCCGCAATCGTCGTCGCTGGTCGGGGCCTTGGTGCTGACGCTTATGGCGCTGCCGACGATTATCATTGCCACCCGCGCCAGCCTGCGCGCTGTGCCGCCTTCGATCCGCACTGCCGCGCTGGGAATTGGGGCATCTAAAGTGCAGATGGTGTTCCACCATGTGTTGCCGCTGGCAATGCCGGGCATTCTAACGGGCACTATCCTTAGCCTTGCCACGTCTTTGGGCGAAACGGGCCCGCTGCTGCTGATTGGGATGGAGGCCTTTGTGGTGAACTATCCCTCTGGCCCGCTGACTGGCGGCGTGATGGAACCTGCCACCGCCTTGCCCGTGCAGGTTTACGCGTGGGCCGCGCGGTCTGACCCCGCCTTTATTGAACGCGCATCGGGCGCGATCATCGTTCTGCTGGCCTTTCTTTTGGTCATGAACATTGTTGCCATCATTCTTCGCCGCCGCTTTGAACGCCGTTGGTAAGGAGAACCCCATGAAAGACCTCAGAGTGGAGCGTGACGTGCAAACCGAAACAAACAAAATCGAAGCTCGCGGCGTGCAAGTGTTCTACGGCACGAACCACGCAATCAAAGAT
Source organism: Rhodobacter sp. (assembly GCA_027482795.1). Lineage (GTDB taxonomy): Bacteria > Pseudomonadota > Alphaproteobacteria > Rhodobacterales > Rhodobacteraceae > Cypionkella. The sequence goes on along the minus strand of JAIXVS010000008.1, from coordinate 616 downwards.
GTAGATGTCGATATTCTGGACAAAACCGTCACGGCCTTTATCGGCCCATCGGGGTGCGGCAAATCGACCTTTCTGCGCTGCTTGAACCGCATGAATGATACCGTGGCTTCGGCCCGTGTCGAAGGCAAAATCCTGCTGGAAAACGAAGACATCTATGATGCCCGCGTTGACCCCGTGCAGCTGCGCGCCAAAGTGGGCATGGTGTTTCAAAAGCCAAACCCATTTCCCAAATCGATCTATGACAACGTGGCTTATGGCCCGCGCATTCACGGGCTAACCCGCACCAAGGCCGAGTTGGACGAGATTGTTGAAAAATCACTGCGCCGCGCCGCGCTGTGGAACGAAGTGAAGGATCGCCTAACCGCAGGCGGTACGGGCCTGTCGGGCGGCCAGCAACAGCGCCTGTGCATTGCCCGCGCGATTGCAACCTCGCCCGAAGTGCTGCTGATGGACGAGCCATGTTCGGCTCTTGACCCGATTGCTACCGCGCAGGTGGAAGAACTGATCGACGAACTGCGCACCGATTATTCGGTGGTTATCGTCACCCACTCGATGCAACAAGCCGCCCGCGTCTCGCAGCGCACCGCGTTTTTCCACCTTGGCAACTTGGTTGAAT
>JAIXVS010000279.1 GCA_027482795.1 Rhodobacter sp. | reverse complement strand
GGCTCGGCTTGGCCCTGCACCCAGCCCAACCGATCTGCTGCAATGTCTTGGTCAAACACATTGACAAAAGCCGCGCCCTGCACCCGTTCCACAGGGCCCGGAAACGTCAAAAGGCTGCCCAGAATAAACAGCGTGACATTGACCAGCATCGACCAGAAAATCGCATGAACCAGCGGGTCCATCCCCGCTGTGCCGAAAAAGGCCGCAGGCCATGTCCAGCTTGGGCCGAACAGGCCTTTGCCCATACCTTCGGGATCAATCGCCGCCCCGAACGAGGGTAAAAACAGCAGCCCCGCCCACACCGCAATGCCCGCCACCATGCCCAGCATGGCCCCAACCCCCGTGGCCCCGCGCCAAAAGATACCCCCCAGAACGGCGGGCAAAACCTGCGCCATGCCAACAAAGGCAATCAGCCCCATGGCTGCCAAATTGGAAGACCCGCCCGACAGGCGGAAATACTCCAGCCCAAGGCCCAAAACCGCGATAATCGACAGCCGCCGCGCGCGCAGCACCCATGCCCGTAGGTCAGACCGCATCGCAGCCTTTGGGCGCAGGCGCAGCCATGCGGGCATGATGATATGGTTCGAAATCATGGTGGCCAGCGCGATGGTTTCCACAATCACCATTGATGTGGCCGATGAAAACCCGCCCAAAAACGCCAGCATCGCCAGCGCGCCTTGCCCCTCGCTGAGCGGCAGGGTCAGCACCAGCATATCGGGGTTGGCGGTGGGCAAACGCTCCATCCCCACCACGGCGATGGGCAAAATGAATAGGCTCATCAAAAACAAATAGGCTGGAAATGCCCAAGAGGCGCGGGCCAAATGCGCAGAATCAATGTTTTCAACCACCATCACATGAAACATGCGCGGCAGGGTGATAATGGCTGCGGCCGAGACAAAAATCAGCGCCGTCCAACGGCTGGCATCGGGGCGCCAAGATGCCAAATCCAAATTGGCAATCTTGGCCGCAACCGCGCTGGGGCCCCCGCCAAGCCCCCAGACCACAAACACCCCCACCGCCAGCAAGGCGGCCAGTTTCACCACTGCCTCAAAGGCGATGGCGGTGACAATGCCGTGGTGCTGCTCGTTCGAGGCAAGGTTGCGCGTGCCAAACAAAATGGTGAACAGCGCCAGCCCCCCCGCCACCCACGCCGCCGTGGCCCCACCATCGGGCAGCGCCCAACCTTGCGGCGTGTCCGACGCAAACACGGCAAAGCTTTGCGTGACCGATTGCAGTTGCAGCGCTATGTAGGGTGTGGATGCGGTGACCGCGATCAGCGTCACCGTCACGCCCAAAAGGTTTGATTTGCCAAAACGGGAAGAGATCAGGTCAGCAATCGATGTCACGCGGTGCACCCGCCCGATGCGCACCAATTTGCGCAAAATCACCCACCAGCCAATGAACACCAGCGTTGGGCCCAAATAGATGGTGACAAATTCCAACCCCGACCGTGCGGCATAGCCCACCGCACCGTAAAACGTCCATGCCGTGCAATAGATCGACAGCGACAGCGGATAGATCAGCGGCGCGCGCAAAATGCGTGTGCCGCCAATTGACGCGCGCCCTTCGGCCCAAGCGGCCAGCACGAACAGCAGCGCAACATACAAAAAACAACTTAGAACAAGCAGGTTAAATGACATTGCCTAGGGCCTGCTGTGCACAGCGCGCGGCGGATTGGTTGGCGCATCGGGCAGTAAGTCCGCGGGGCGGCTTGCCACGCGCGCCGTTCCGATAAGGCTATCTTGCGCAATCGCGCTGGCATTCTCTTGCGATGATGCCGTCTCGCTATCGCCCAAGCCACGGGCCAAAACGGCAGCCAGCACGATCAGCACCACCCACAGCACAAATACAAAAACCCAATGCGCCAGCACCATCTGCGGTACGGCGGGCCACATCAACGGCAAAAGCACCAGCACAGTGCCAAAAATCGGCAAAACCCGCGCCCCATCGCGCAAGCGACGCTTGCGGTACGAATCGCGGGCGAGAAACAGGGGTTGCCGTGCGGCGGCCATTTAATCGCCCCCCATCAGCGTGCGAACAGCGGCGCGCATCTCGCTGTTGTCAAAGGGTTTTGTCATAAAGTTCGACACACCCGCCGCCAATGCGGCCTCGCGGTCACGCTCTTGGCCTTTGGCGGTTAGCATCAAAACAGGCAGGTTCTGCGTGGCGGGATCGGCGCGAATATCTGTCAAAATTTGCAAGCCAGACCGTACGGGCAGCATCAAATCCAAAATCACCATTTGCGGGCAAAGCCGCGCGATTTCGGCAAGCGCGCCCTGCCCCGTGGTCAACACCGTCACCTGCCACCCATCGCGGCCCAGCAGAAAGCGGATCGCCTCGGCGATGTTCGGCTCGTCTTCGATCAGCAGAATATGGCCCGCCATCACGCCCCCCGTTTGCCCCACTATCGGGGCAAATCCGCCATGTGTCAAAGCCCAGAATTGGGCCCAGAATCGCGCCCCATTGCGCCTGCCAAGATCGACGGCTCGCGCCGCGCAGGGCAGGCTTGGCGCTGGCAGGTGCGGCAGGTTGCCCCCACGCCCAGCGCGGGCGGCCCCCCCGCGCTGGCGGGAATAATCAGCATCATCGCGCGGCGCAGTTCTGGCCCACCAAAGCCCGCAGGATGGCTGGCCATGCCAAAGGCGCGCAGGGCAAAGCGCGGGGCATTGGCGCTGGCGGCCCCCACCTCGACCACCGCTTCAATCGCCTGCATCGGGCGCGCAAGGGCGGTGAACAGCGGCCAAAGCGGGCATGCCCCACCAAATCGCGGCAAGGAAAACCCCGCCACAGCGCGGCGCAGCACCAAGGTGCCAGACCCATCGCACATCACCAATCCCAGCCCAAGTTCTGGCGCAAAGGCAAGGCGGCGAAAGGCAGCAAAAGGCGGGGCATTCAGCGCGTTGGCAATGGCCAGTGGATCGGGGCCATGGGCGCTAAGGGCCGCGCGAAAGGCAGCTTCGGGCAAACTGGCGTGATCGGCGCGGATATCGGCCTGCAGCCCGCGCGCCATATCGCGGGCGGGAGCAGACAAGGTGCTGGGAATATCACCGCTGGCAACCTGCCAATCAAGGCCGCTGGCCCATGCCTCTACCTCTTCTTGCGGACTGGCGCTGCCCTGCGCATCGATCTGGCCACCACTGTCCAGATACCGCACCAAGGCCTCGGCCCCTTTGGCAAGCCGCGCCGAATCCTGATCCAGATTGCGCATAAATCGCGCCTGCCATTCGGGTTCCAAATCATCCGTTTCGGCCAAAATAACAGACGTTGAGCGCACCGATGCCACCGCCGACAGCACCTCGTGCAGGCTGGCAGACAAGTGCGGATCATGACTCATGCGGTCGTTCACCGCCGCAATCGCCGCCTCTTGCGCCAAGCTGCGCTGATGCATGGCCAGCACCGCCTCGGCCCACCCAGGAAGGCGCTGCGCAAATTCATCCGCGCGGGCCAGTTCGGCACTGGGCCATGCCAGCGCCACGGCGCGCAGATCATCCAGCGCCGCCCCGCCGCCGCCATCGGCAAAGGCTTCGGGCGCGTCATTCAGCGCTGCGGCCAGCCGCGCCAGAACGTCCGCAGGCACACGGCGGCGATTATGTTCGATCAGGTTCAGATAGCTGGCCGACACCCCCGCCGCCTGCGCCACATCGCCCTGCCTTAGCCCCAGCGCCATGCGCCGCGCGCGCAGTTTTGACCCTGATAATGCCGCAACCATGCCGCGCCCCCTTTTGTAAATATTTACAACACAGGGGCGAATTGGCAATAAAAAACGCGCCCAAAGTTTCCCTTGGGCGCGCGGGTTTTGTAAAGCGGCTGCTTATTGCAGGGCTTTGTCGGTAACCTGCGCGGTCCATGCGCCCGCAGGTTCTGCCGTGATCACAGGATCGCTGCCGCCCGACATCAGGGCTGCCACAGTGGCCTTATAGTCAGCCTCGTCCAGCGCGCCGTTGCTGCCTGCGGTCAGCTTAGCGATCTCGCCCATCATGCGGGTTTGATGCTCGATCGTTTGCGCGCCTGTGGCATCGTTATCGATGACGATTTGCGCAGATTCGTCCACATTCGCCTCGGCATATTTCCAGCCCTTCATCGATGCGCGCACAAAACGCACCATTTTGTCTTCAAAGGCAGGATCGGCCAGTTTCTCTTCCATCACATACAGGCCGTCTTCCAGCGTGGCCACGCCCTCATCGGAGTATTTGAAGGTGACCAGATCTTCAGGCTTTACGCCTGCATCAATCACCTGCCAGTATTCGTTATAGGTCATGGTCGATACGCAAGCCGCCTGCTTTTGCAACAATGGGTCTACGTTAAAGCCCTGCTTCAGGACGGTGACATCGGTGCCGTCTGTCTTTAGGCCAAGCTTGTTCATCCAGTTCAGGAACGGATATTCATTGCCGCCAAACCACACGCCAAGGGTTTTACCCTTGAAATCAGCAGGGGTGGCCACGCCCGATTCCTTTAGGCAGGTCAGCATCATGCCCGACGATTTGAACGGCTGGGCGATGTTGACCAGCGCCAGACCCTTTTCGCGCGCAGCCAGCGCCGATGGCATCCAGTCAATCACCACATCCGCGCCGCC
>JAIXVS010000267.1 GCA_027482795.1 Rhodobacter sp. | reverse complement strand
TCGGGGTGGTATTGCACGGAAAACACGGGCTTATCCACCATGGCAATGCCGCAGTTCGACCCATCGAACAGCGAGACATGGGTTTCCATCACGCCTTTGGGCAGGGACTGGCTGTCAACCGTAAAGCCGTGGTTCATCGAGGTGATTTCGACCTTGCCCGTGGTGATATCCTTAACGGGATGGTTCGCGCCGTGGTGGCCGTGGTTCATTTTCACCGTGCGCCCGCCCAAGGCGAGGGCCAGCATTTGGTGGCCCAAACAGATGCCAAATACGGGAAGATCGGCGGCCAAAACGCCCTGAATCATCGGCACGGCATAGGCCCCCGTTGCGGCAGGATCGCCCGGGCCGTTGGACAGGAACACGCCTTCGGGGTTTAGGGCCAGCACATCTTCGGCCGTGGCGGTGGCGGGCAGAACGGTAACCTCGCAACCAGCCGAAGCCAAGCAGCGCAGAATATTGCGCTTTGCGCCGTAGTCAATCGCCACCACGCGCAGGCCTGAGCCTGTGCGTTTGGTGTAGCCTTCGGGCCAAGCCCAGCGCATCTCGTCCCATTTATAGCTTTGCGCGCAGGTCACGTCTTTGGCCAGATCCAGCCCCTCTAGCCCCGCCCAAGCGCGCGCCTTTGCCACCAGCGCGCCCACGTCGAAATTGCCCGAAGGGTCGTGCGCAAGGCAGACATGCGGCGCGCCTTGTTGGCGGATGGCGCGGGTTAGGCGGCGGGTGTCAATGCCTCCAATGCCGATGCGGCCCTTGCGGCCCATCCAGCCTTGCAAATCTGATGTGGCGCGCCAGTTGGATGGCGCGGTGGGATCCCATTTGACCACCATGCCAGCGGCCACGGGGGTGCCTGTTTCGTCATCTTCATCGGTCACGCCCGTGTTGCCGATGTGGGGGAAGGTGAAGGTAACAACTTGGCCCGCATAGGACGGGTCGGTCATAATTTCCTGATAGCCCGTCATCGCGGTGTTGAACACCAGTTCCGCCACCACCTCGCCCTGCGCGCCAAAGCCGTGGCCAAAGAACACCGACCCATCGGAAAGCGCGATGCAGGCGGTTGGTTTTTGGGGGGTGGCGGTGGGCATGGCATGTCCTCCTGGATGGGTAAAATTTGGCGGACACTATGGCGGGGCGCGTGCGGGGTCAAGGGTTTGGGGTAAAAGGAAAAATGTTTGAAAACAGGGGGTTGAAAATTTTGGGCGATGTTGCGCTGGCGCGCGCTGCGCGGTATGGTGGTATGGCATAACCAAAGGACACATCCCATGAGCCTGCGCGAGCAATTGCAGACCCAGATTAAAGAGGCGATGAAGGCCAAGGCGGCAGATCGTTTGTCTGCCCTGCGGATGATCAACGCCGCCATCACAGCCCGCGAGATTGCGGGGCGTAGCGAGGCGGGGGTGGTGGAGGTGACCGACGCCGACATTCTGGCGCTGCTGGGGAAAATGGTGAAACAACGGCAGGAAAGCGCGCGGGCCTATACCGAAGGCGGGCGGGCGGAACTGGCGGCCAAGGAAGTGGCCGAGATTGCCGTGATTGAGGAGTTTTTGCCGCAGCAATTGTCGGGGGATGAGGTGGAGGCCGCGATTGCAGCGGCGATTGCCGAGGCGGGGGCGACGAGCATCCGCGATATGGGCAAGGTGATGGCGGTGCTGAAGGCGAAGTACACGGGGCAGATGGATTTCGGGGCTGCTGGGGCGGTGTTGAAGGGGCGGTTGGGGTAGGGCGCGTGATTTCACGCACCGAAATGTTGGTTGATGGGGTGGTGCGTGCAAACACGCACCCTTGTCTCTTTGAAATCTGTCATGATGATGGTGGCAGACGAGACCCCGGCGCACCCTTGGGACTGTGATCCCGTAGCGTAGCTTGGGGCTCGTCTGCTGACCGACTTTAAACCTGAACAGTTGCCAGAGGCTCCGCTCCACCGGTTGACCTCGCAGATCAAGGACAGGCACCCATGACCTTGCCACAAAATTTCATCGGCGTCGATATCGCCAAGGATTGGATCGACGTTTTCTATCTGAACACCTCCAAACACGAACGTATTCCCACGACAAAACAATCCCTTGCGCGGTTTGCGAGGGCTGTTCGCGATGGGTTTGTCATCCTAGAAGCGTCGGGTGGGTATGAGAGATGCGTGACCGCCGCGTTGGCTAAAGCGGGCGCGCCCTATGCCCGTGTGAACCCGCGCCAAGCCCGCGAATTCGCCCGCGCCTCAGGCAAACTGGCCAAGACCGACCGCGTCGATGCGCAGATATTGTCCCTGATGGGGCGGGCGCTCACCCCTGCCCGCACGATACCAGACGACCCCGACACAGCCCGTTTGGCCGATCTTGTCGCGCGGCGCAGCGTGTTGGTGGGCAAAATCAGGGCCGAGAAGAACCGCCTGCAAACCACGCGAGACGATTGGATTTCTAAAGAAATTTCCATCATGATCAGTGTGTTAGAAGATCATCTGGCGGCAGTCGAGGCTCAGATCGAAACCCAGATCGCCACGCGCGAAGCTTTGGCCGCCCAAAGCGCGCGCCTGTGTTCGGTGCCTGGCATTGGCCCTGCCATCTCGGCGGTGCTGATCGCGTGCTTGCCCGAACTGGGCCAACTTGACGGCCGCAAAATCGCCGCGTTGGCGGGCCTTGCCCCTCATGCGGCCGATTCTGGCATCCACCGAGGCAAACGCCACATCTGGGGCGGACGAGAAACCGCCCGCCGCGCGCTTTACATCGCAGCCTTCATCGCCTCGCGCTTTGATCCTGCCCTGAAAGCGTTCCGAAAGCGCCTGCAAGAGGCAGGAAAACCCGTCAAAGTCGCCATCACCGCCTGCGCAAGAAAACTGCTGACCATCCTCAACGCAATGACCAGAAACAGGGAGAACTACGTGAAACAGGCGGGGTGAGAAAGACAGTTGCTACGAGGTTGGGGAAGGGTAGATATTTTGGTTGCCAAAACTAAACTGCTTTTGGTGTTTTTCATGTTCATCTTGCCAATGCTCGGTCTGAACATCCTGCAAACCTATGTGCTACATGATGAATACGAAGCCTTTTACAACACGCTTCTAAATGATGAGCGAATGAGCAAAGTAGATTTTAATTTTTACGAGAAAATGCAGCCTTTTAGAGCTGCCTACACTTGGTCGATCATAGGACTTACGCTGCTGGCGTCCTACCTTTTGAACAAGCTTCCCAAGGTATCTGATATCGCAATCGTATCTTTGATAGCCTATTTTGCATCCATCATTGCCAACGGCTTTGTATTGTTTGGAAATGCTTTGATTGAACTGGATATATTGAAGGCATTTGTTGTGGCGGTTGTTGTGACATTGATCCACCGTCTCTATGCGTGGCGGTTTAAGAAATAGCGCGTAGGGTGCGGGATTTGACGCATCATTACAGGGCGTTGTCGCGCGTTACGAGGCGATGCGAGTTCGCGGCCGACAACCCCCACTTGGCCCGGATTCAAGGCGCTTTAGCGCCGCCGGGCCGCGCCCCGCTTCGGGGACTTACGCGGCCCCACTGGGGCCTCGGTTCCCCTTCGCATCCCCCCGGAAGGGCGCGATGCAACGATTGCCAGCAGAAATTCGGGGGAAGAATTCGGGGGAAGAAGTGGCGCCATAAAGCGCCTAGAACGGGCCTTAGCGCGCCATCCCGAGGGAGGGCGCGGCCCTGTGGTGGGATGTTGGGGAGGGGTATCGGCGCGGCTTACGGGCGCTGATACATCCCCTCATAAATCGGAACCAGCGTGCTTGTCTCAAACAGCGAACTCACGCTTGTGCCGTTCCAGATGTTCAAAATCGCCTGCGCGAACATCGGCGCGGTTGGCACGATGCGGATGTTTTTGCAGGCTTTCACGGCCTCGCTGGGCGCGATGGAATCGGTAATCACCAGCGATTTCATCACTGAGTTGGTGATACGCTCCACCGCAGGGCCAGACAGAACGCCGTGGGTGATATAGGAATGCACTTCGCTTGCGCCGTTTTCCATCAGCACTTCGGCGGCTTTGCACAGGGTGCCTGCGGTGTCGCAAATATCGTCGACGATAATGCATTTCTTGCCCGCAACGTTACCGATCACGGTCATCTCGGCAATCTCGCCCGCCTTTTCGCGGCGTTTGTCAACAATCGACAGCGGCGCGTTGATGCGTTTGGCGAGTTCCCGCGCGCGGGCCACGCCGCCCACGTCGGGGGATACGACCATGATATCGTCCATCGCGCCTTTGAAATGATGTTCGATATCCAGCGCGAAGACGGGGCTGGCGTAGAGGTTATCGACGGGGATGTCGAAAAAGCCCTGAATTTGGGCGGCGTGCAGATCTAGCGTTAGCACGCGGTCAATACCGCCTTGGGTGATCATATTGGCGACAAGTTTGGCAGTGATCGGCGTGCGGGCTTTGGCGCGGCGGTCTTGGCGGGCATAGCCGAAATAGGGGATCACGGCGGTGATACGGTCGGCGCTGGAACGGCGCAGGGCATCAGAAATAATCAGCAGTTCCATCAGGTTATCGTTGGCGGGGTTCGATGTGGGCTGGATGATATACATATCCTCGCCGCGCACATTTTCATAGACTTCCACGAAAATCTCTTGGTCGTTAAACCGTTCCACCCGCGCGTCCACAAGGTTGACTTGCATCCCGCGATGCATGGACATGCGCCGAGCGATGGATGTGGCAAGGGGAAGGTTGGCATTGCCCGAGATCAGTTTGGGTTCGGTCATGGCTGGCATATCTTTCCCACCGTTGGATTCGCTGCGTTGACACCGCTTAGCACTGGGGTAGGGTCTTGGAAAGATAGGGGCGTGTAGGATGCGGGTTGAATACTATTTTTCGGTGAACTCGCCCTATGTTTACATAGGGTCGGCCCGTGTGGCGCTGATGGCGCGGCTGGTGGGGGCGGGTTGGCGGTACAAGCCGCTGCATTTTTCGCCCCTTGCGGCGCGGATGGGCAGTTTGGTGATGCTAGATGCTGACCCCGCGCGCAAAGCCTATTTCGCGCAGGATTTGGCGCGGCAGGCGGCCAAGGCGGGGGTGCCGATGTTGGATGCGCCGCCGTTTTACCCTGCCAATTCTGCGCCTGCGTCTTATGCCATTATCGCGGCGCAGGCGGCGGTGGATAAGGGGGCTTTGGGCGATTTGCATGGGCTGGTGGCTGGGATATGCGGCGCGGTTTGGGCGGAAGGGCGCGATATTGCGGATGCGGATGTGATTGCCAGCCTTATGGCGGCAAGCGGGTTTGACCCTGCCATTGCCGACAAGGGTATGTTCATGGCGGCAGATGAATATGCCCGCAATGTGGAAGATGCGGTTGCGGCGGGGGTGTTTGGCACCCCGTTCATCGTGGCGGGCGCAGCCAAGTTTTGGGGCCAAGATCGGCTGGACGATGCTGCGCAGCATTTGGGCCTAACCTTGGGCGCGACATGAAGCGGCAAGTTTTGGCGCTGCATCCAAGTTTGGCCCATGGCGGGGCCTTTGCGCCCCTTGCTGCGCAGATGCCTGATGTTGCCATCACTGCCCCCGATATGATTGGCCACGGGCGGGCCGCGCCTTGGGATGGGCATAGTGATTTGCATACCGCCTGCACGCGCGATGCGATTGCGCAGGTGGAAACTCTGGTACGGGGCGGCGGCGGGCCGATTGACATTATCGGTCATTCTTTTGGCGCAACTGTGGCGCTGCGCCTAGGCCTAGAGCGGCCAGAATTGCTGCGAAGCATGGTTTTGATAGAACCCGTGCTGTTCGCCGCTGCCCGCGCGGATGGCGCGCCAGAATATCGCGCCTATGCCGCCGATCATTTGCTGTTTGAGACGTTGATGGAGACGGGCGATTTGGACGGAGCGGCGGCGGCGTTTCAAACCCATTGGGGCGATGGGCGCGCCTTTGATAGCCTGCCTGCCGCGACCCGCGCCTATATTCGCCATCGCCTGCCTTTGGTTGCCGCGCAAACGGGGGCGCTGGTGGGTGATAGCGGCGGGATCATGGGGTATTTGCGGCTGGAATCTTGCCCCATTCCCACGCTGCTCTTGCGCGGCGCAAACAGCCCGCCCGTGGTGGCCGCAATTGACCGTGCGCTGGGCGCGCGCCTGCCCAATGTGCGCCAGCATGTTGTGGCAGGGGCTGCGCATATGCTGCCCATCACGCATCCTGCTGCCACGGCGGCGGCGATTTTGGGATTTTGGCAAGGCCTATAGGCGCGCCGCCCGCATCTCGCTTTGCGCGCAGAACTTTCCTATCGGAAACAAGCTGCGGCGATTTTCGCGCGGTTGTGGTCGCAAATGCGTCGCAAAAATGCGGCGCGCCAAGCTACCAGTTTGCCCGAGCGGGCGGCCCCAATCTGCCCGAGGGAGCGACTTAGGGAAGATCAGGGAGAAGATGATGGCCGTTAAGACCGATATCGAGATTGCGCGCGAAGCGACAAAGAAACCGATTATGGAGATTGGGGCCAAGCTGGGCATCCCGTCTGAACATCTGCTGCCCTATGGCCATGACAAAGCCAAGGTCGGGCAAGAGTTTATCAAATCGCTGGCGGGGCGGCCTGATGGCAAGCTGATTTTGGTGACCGCGATCAACCCCACCCCTGCGGGCGAGGGCAAGACGACCACCACAGTGGGCCTTGGCGATGGTCTGAACCGCATTGGCAAAAAGGCGGTTGTCTGTATCCGCGAAGCCAGCCTTGGGCCAAACTTTGGCATGAAGGGCGGGGCTGCGGGTGGCGGTTATGCCCAAGTTGTGCCGATGGAGGAAATGAACCTGCATTTCACGGGCGATTTTCATGCCATCACCTCGGCCCATAACCTATTGTCGGCGATGATCGACAACCACATTTATTGGGGCAATGATCTAGACATTGACGAGCGCCGCATCGTTTGGCGCCGTGTGATGGATATGAACGACCGCGCGCTGCGTGATATCGTTGTTTCCCTTGGCGGCGTGTCCAACGGGTTCCCGCGCCAGACGGGCTTTGATATTACTGTGGCCTCTGAAGTCATGGCAATTTTGTGCCTGTCCAACGATTTGGCCGATTTGCAAAAGCGGTTGGGCGATATTGTTATCGGCTATACCCGCGCGAAAACGCCTGTGTATTGCCGCGATATCAAGGCAGATGGCGCGATGACGGTGCTTCTGAAAGACGCGATGCAGCCGAACCTTGTACAGACGCTGGAAAACAACCCCGCTTTTGTGCATGGCGGCCCGTTTGCCAATATCGCGCATGGCTGCAATTCGGTTATCGCCACCAAAACCGCGCTGAAGCTGGGCGAATATGTTGTGACCGAAGCGGGCTTTGGCGCGGATCTTGGCGCAGAAAAGTTCTTTGACATCAAATGCCGCAAGGCGGGGCTGAAGCCTGCTGCGGCGGTGATTGTGGCCACTGTGCGCGCAATGAAGATGAACGGCGGCGTTGCCAAGGCTGATCTGGGCGCGGAAAACGTGGATGCGGTCAAGAAAGGCTGCCCGAATCTGGGCCGCCATATTGGCAACGTCAAAGGCTTTGGCGTGCCTGTGGTTGTTGCCATCAACCATTTCTTCAGCGACACGGATGCCGAAATTGCCGCCGTTAAGGCCTATGTGGCCGAGCAGGGCGCAGAAGCGATTTTGTGCAAGCATTGGGCGCTTGGGTCGGCTGGGATTGAGGAGTTGGCGCATAAGGTTGTCTCGCTGGCCGAGTCTGGCGCATCAAACTTTGCGCCGCTGTACCCCGATGAGATGCCCCTGTTCCAAAAGCTGGAGACGATTGCCAAGCGCATCTATCACGCCGATGCTGTGATTGCCGATAAATCCATCCGCGATCAGCTCAAGGCATGGGAGGCGGCAGGCTATGGCCATCTGCCGATCTGCGTGGCCAAGACGCAATATAGCTTTACCACCGATCCAACCCAGCGCGGCGCGCCCACGGGCCACAGCGTGCCTGTGCGCGAAGTGCGCCTATCGGCGGGCGCTGGATTTGTCGTGGCGATCTGCGGCGAGATCATGACCATGCCGGGCCTGCCCAAAGTGCCCTCGGCCGAAGTGATCCGCCTGAATGATATGGGCAATGTTGAGGGGCTGTTCTAAGGGCGTTCTCACCCTTGCCCAAAGGCCGCGGCGGGGGTAACACCCCGCCCAGCACCGCGTAAGGGGATTGCGAATGAAACCGCCCAGTGATTGCCAAGATATGGCTGATATCCGCGCTGAGATTGATCGCATAGATGCCAGCGCAATGGCCCTATTTGCCCAGCGTGCCGCCTATATTGACCGCGCGGCGCAGATCAAGGCGCGCGATGGGCTGCCCGCACGGCTGACCGACCGCGTCGGGCAAGTTTTGGCCAATGTTGCCGCCCATGCCAAGGGCGCTGGCCTGCCACCTGAGCCCTATGCCCAGATGTGGCACATTTTGATCGAGGCGGCGATTGCCCGCGAAGAAGAGATTTTGCAGAAGGGTGCGAAAAATGACCGCGAAAGTGATTGATGGCAAGGCCTTTGCCGCCCGTGTGCGCGCCGATGTGGCGGCCCATGTGGCGGCGATGAAGCAAGACCACGGCATAACGCCCGGCCTTGCGGTGGTCTTGGTCGGCCAAGACCCCGCCAGCCAAGTCTATGTCAAAAACAAACACGCCTCCACCATCGAGGCGGGGATGAACAGT
>JAIXVS010000151.1 GCA_027482795.1 Rhodobacter sp. | reverse complement strand
CGCAAAGACAAAAGCTTTGCCGAAAAGCGCGCCGTGCTGCGCGCGCTGATCCGCGCCGAAGGCGATGCCTGCACCAATGCCATCATCTTTTGCAACCGCAAGATGGATGTGGATGTGCTGGCCAAATCCCTGAAACAACATGGCTTTAACGCAGCCCCCATCCACGGTGATTTGGATCAATCCTTGCGCACCAAAACGCTGGACGGGTTCCGCGATGGGTCGATCCGTTTGCTGATTGCATCTGATGTGGCAGCAAGGGGGCTTGATATTCCCGCCGTTTCCCATGTGTTTAACTTTGACGTGCCATCGCACCCCGAAGATTACGTGCACCGCATTGGCCGCACGGGCCGTGCGGGGCGGGCGGGCAAAGCCTTTACCATCGCCGTGCCGTTTGATGACAAATACTTGGCCCAAATCGAAGCGCTGGTCAAACAACCGATCCCGCGCGGCGAGGTGCCCGAAGGCGCGTTGAATGGCGGCGAAAGCCGCCCTGCCCCGCGCCCCGCTGCCGAAGAGCCAGAGGCCGCGCGCGTGGAGCGCCCCCGCCGCACACGCGGCGGTCGCGGGCGCGATAAGGATGCATCGCGCGAAGCTGCGGTTGCTGAACCCGCCGAAGTGGTCGAAGCCGCCCCACAACCCGCCGCCGCGGAAGCCCCGCGCGAGCGGGCTCCGCGCAGGGACGATCGCCGCAGCGAACCGCGCCGCGATGCCCCCCGTGATGACCGCCGTGACGCACCACGTGATGACCGCCGTGATGCACCACGCGATGATCGCGGCGGCGAGCGCCGCTATCGCGACTATGACCGTGGCCCTGCGGTGATTGGCATGGGCGATCACATGCCCGAATTCCTGATGCGCAGCTTCAAGATCGAAACCCGCACCCTTGAGGGCGAAGATCAGGCCCCCTCGCCCGAGGCTTTGGCCGAGGCAAACGCAGAAAACCACAGCGATTTGGCGGGCTAAAAGAGGGGGGCTTTGCCCCCAAACTTGGGCGGGGCTTCGCAAGTATCGCCGCGCTCCACCCAAGATATTTTCAGAGCAAGGTTGCGGGCAGACTTTCTGCGGCTTCCTAACTCCAAAAATATCTTGGGGGGTGAGCGCAGCGATACTTGCGAAGGAACTTCGCAAGCTTGGGGGCAAAGCCCCCCTTACGCCCTCAACGCTATTCCGCCGCCAGACGGCTGATAACAACCGTCACTTCTGGCTTTTTGCCAATTTCTTCCATCGCCACTTGGCGGGCGATTTTGGTCATCGCTTCAGACAGTTTATCATCATCGGCCAGCAGCTTGCGGCTTGCGGCCTCAAGGTAATCTGTCAGCTCGCTTTCCAGCACTTCGGCCCAAGCGCGGCCTGTTTTGCCGCGCGGCGGCAGGCCCGACAGTTCGACCCAAGCGTCCCCAAGCGGGCGGTCGTCTTCGTCCATCAGAACCGTGACCATCACGCGCCCGTTCAGCGCCATGCGGATACGGTCGCGCACGATACCATCCATCGCGCCAATAATGACAGAGCCGTCCAAATAGCTGCGGCCCGCGTCGATATATTCGACCACTTTCGGCTCGTCGCCTGAAATATCCACCATCATCCCATTGGTCGCCACAACAGAGGCAATGCCAGAGGCATGGGCGATGCGCATATGTTCGCGCAAATGGCGGTGTTCGCCGTGCATGGGCAGCAGCATATCGGGCAGGAAAATGCGGTGGGCATGTTCCAGATCGGGGCGGTTGGCATGGCCAGATACGTGGTACTTCCCGCCCGCATCATCTTGAACATCCACACCTTTTTCAGAAAGGCCGTTCATAATGGTCAAAACGCCGCGCTCATTGCCGGGGATGGTTTTGGAGGAGAATAGGAACAAATCCCCCTCTTTCATCTCGATCCCCAGATATTTGCCGCGCGCCAGTTGCGCAGATGCTGCGCGCCGTTCGCCCTGTGATCCTGTCACAATCAGCATCAGGTTGCGGCGCGGCACTTCCAGCGCCTCTTCTGGGGTGATGGTGCGCGGGAAATCCTTCAGCACGCCCGAAATTTCTGCCGCCGATACCATGCGCTTCATCGCGCGGCCCAGAAGGCAGATCGAACGATCAGCGGCCTTTGCCGCCTCGGCCAAAGTTTTCAGACGCGCCACGTTGCTGGCAAAAGTGGTTGCCACAACCATGCCGCCTGCGCCTTTGATCAATTCGGACAGCGGTTCTTTCAGCGTGGATTCACTGCGCCCTTCATGGGTGCTGAAAACGTTGGTTGAATCGCACATCAGCGCCTTAACGGGGCGCTCGGCGGCAATCGCTGACAGCATCGCATCATCCCATCCCTCGCCCACGATAGGCGTGGCATCGCGTTTGAAATCGCCCGAATGCACGATACGCCCCAAAGGCGTGTCGATGATCAGCGCGCTGGATTCGGGGATGGAGTGGGAAACAGGCACAAATTGCACCTCGAACGGGCCAGCTTTCACCACTTCGGGGCGCGCGGCCACGGTGGTGATGGCGTCTTTGGGGTGGCCCGCCTCTTCAAACTTCATCCGCCCAATGGTGGCCGTAAATTTGCGCATATAGACGGGCTTTTGCAGCCGTTCCCACAAATGGGCCAGCGCGCCGATATGGTCTTCATGCGCATGGGTGATAAAAATCGCCTCAAGGCGCGATACATTCGCCTCTAGCCATGCAATATCGGGCAGAATCAGATCGACGCCAGGCGATGTGTCCATATCGGGAAAGGCCACGCCCAGATCGACCAAGATCAACCGCTCGCGCCCCTTGGGGCCATAGCCATAGACATAGGCATTCATGCCAATTTCGCCAGCGCCGCCTAAAGGCAGGTATATCAGCCGTTCACCGCTCATGCTGTGTCCTTGTTATAGGTGTTGATCAGCACAAGTCCGTGCATCGTCAAATCATCTTCAATAGCGTCAAATAGATCGGTTCCTTGCGCAAACAAGGAGGCAAGCCCCCCCGTTGCGATCACTTTCATCGGGGCGGCGCGCTCGCCCCGCACAGCGCGCACGATACCTTCGATCAAACCGATATAGCCCCAATAAACCCCTGACTGCATACAGGCAACGGTATTCGTGCCGATGGCGCGCAAAGGTTTGGCCACATCGATATGCGGCAGGGCGGCGGCGGCCATGTGCAGCGCCTCTAGCGACAAATTGACGCCGGGCGCAATCACGCCGCCCACATAGGCGCCGTCGGTATCGACCACATCAAAGGTGGTGGCGGTGCCAAAATCCACCACAATCAGATTGCCGCCGTGCCGATCAAACCCGCCCACTGTATTGACCAATCGGTCTGGCCCCACAATCGTGCCTGCGTCCACGCGCGGGGCCACGGGCAGCGCGCAATCGGCGCGGCCCACGACCAGCGGGCGGCAGTTGAAATACCGGTCGCACAGCACGCGCAGGTTAAACACCACGCGCGGCACGGTGCTGGAAATAATCGCCTCGGTGATATTCGCTTCGGTTTTGGTCAGCATCAGAAGGGATGAGAGCCAGACAAAATACTCATCCGCTGTGCGTTTATGATCGGTGGCAATGCGCCATGTCGCGGTAAACCGCGCCCCGTTCCAAATGGAAAACACCGTGTTGGTGTTGCCGCAATCGATGGCCAGCAGCATGGGTGCGCCCCCTATCCGAAAAACACATCTGCCGCCGAAATGGCCATGCGGCCAGCGGCGGTGGTCAGTATCAGGTTACCTGTTTCGTCAATCGTCTCATAGCGCCCCGTATGGGATGCGCCAGTGCCCAAACGCGCGGTGATACCCTCGCCCATGCGGGCGGCATGGGCAAGGAAATCCGCGCGAAGGGGGGCAAAGCCTGCGGCGGTAAACTGCGCCTCGCGCGCCGCATAGCTGGCGGCAAGATGGGTTAGACATGCCTCGGGCGCGATGGTTAGCCCCGTCTCGCGCAGAACCGATGTGGGCATGGTCGCCCCCGCCTCAACCGCGCCCAGATCAGGATAGGCCGCTAGGTTCACGCCAAAGCCGATGGCAAGGCAGGGCAAGGGCCCGCGCGGGCTGCTTTCCAGCAATATTCCCGCCACTTTGCGCCCCGATATCAGCACGTCATTGGGCCATTTCAGGGTGATCGTATCGCCCGCCACGCCTGCGGCGATCAAAGCGTCGCGCAGGGCAAGGGCTGCGGCAAAGCTGCGCAGGGCCATTTGCGCGGGCGCATCCAAGGGGTGCAGGCACAGGCTGGCGTATAGGTTGCCGCGTGGGCTGTCCCAGCTTCGCGCGCGCCTGCCCCGCCCTGCGGTCTGCACATGGGCCATGATCCAGATCGGCCCATCGGCGGCCAAGGCGGCGGCGTTGGTGGAGGGCAGGCTGTCAAACACGGCGCGGCTATAGCCCTGCGGCCAGCCCGCGCCCGCAGCGGGGAAGGTGTTAGCCAAGCAGCGCCTCGGCGGCGGCGGTGGCGGGGCCCTCTAGCCCAAACAGGTTGATCGTGCCTGCCACAACGGCGATAGAGGCCGCGATGAACACCGCCCATTGCACCGATGACATGCGGCTGGTCGCTGGGGCCACATCTGCGCCGAAATACATGAAATAGATGATGCGCAGATAGTAGAACGCCCCGATGACCGATGCCACGGCCCCCGCCAGCGCCAGCCACGCCATGCCCGCATCATAGGCGGCCAGCAGCACGCCAAATTTCCCCCAGAACCCCAGCAAGGGTGGAACGCCAGCCAGCGAAAACATCAGCACCAGCACTGCCAGCGCTTTCAGCGGTTCCACTTTGGCAAATTGGTTCAGGCTGGCGATATCGGTCACCGATTTGCCATCCCGTTCCAGCGACAGGATAAAGGCAAAGGTGCCGATGTTCATAATCACATAGATGGACATATACACCAGCATCGCCTGCACACCCATGGCCGTGCCCGCCGCAAGGCCCATCAGGGCAAAGCCCATATGCGCGATAGATGAATAGGCCATCAGGCGTTTGATGTCGCGCTGACCAATGGCCGCAATCGCGCCAAGGAACATCGAGGCGACGGAGAGCGCGGCCAAAACTTGGCTCCAATCGCGGATCACGCCGCCAAAAGCATCTTGCACCACGCGGGCGATCAGCGCCATGGCGGCGACCTTTGGCGCAGTGGCAAGGAATGCGGTGATTGGCGTTGGCGCGCCCTCGTATACATCGGGCGTCCACATGTGGAACGGCGCGGCGGATACTTTAAACGCCATGCCTGCCAGCACGAACACCATACCGATCAGCAGGCCAATCGGGGCCGCGCCCGTGCCAGCGGCGGCCATAATGGCGGCAAAATTGGTGCTGCCCGCATAGCCATAAACCAAGGATGCACCATACAGCAGCAGGCCCGACGACAGCGCGCCCAGCACGAAATACTTCAGCCCCGCCTCGGTGGATTTCACAGAATCGCGGCGCAGGGCGGTGACGACGTATAGCGCCAGCGATTGCAGCTCTAGCCCCATATACAGGGTCATCAAATCGGCAGCCGATACCATCACCATCATGCCAACAACGGCCAATGCAATCAGGATGGGATATTCAAAACGGTCCAAATCGGCGCGGGCCATGTAATCTTGCGCCATCACCAGCACCACGGCGGATGACAGCAAAATCGCCACTTTGGCAAAGCGGGCAAAGGCATCATCCACAATCAGCCCGCCAAAGCCCACGCTTGCCGCGCCGTCCATGCCAAACCCGACATAGGCCGCCAGCGCCACAAATACCGCTGCCGTGGCCCAAGTGATCGCGCCTGCCCACTTATCCTTGCCCGTATAAACCCCAACCAGCAGTGCCAGCATCGCATAGGCGGCAAGCAGCACTTCGGGCAGGACGGTGGCTAGATCAGAAGAAGTCATATCAATCGTCCTTTAATGCGTGGCGGCTTCGGCCAGTTGCGGCACAGAGGCTGCGTAATCGGTCACCAAGGCGGCGACCGAGGGGCCAATCAAATCGGTCACGGCGGCGGGGTATACGCCCAAAAGCAGGGTCATAATGATCAGGGGCGCGAAAATCGCCCGCTCGCGCCGCGACATATCGGTAATGGATTTCAGGCTTTCTTTCACCAGCGCGCCAAAGGCCACGCGGCGGTACAGCCACAGCGCATAGGCGGCAGACAGGATCACGCCCGATGTG
>JAIXVS010000176.1 GCA_027482795.1 Rhodobacter sp. | reverse complement strand
TCAACGGGTTGTTTTTACCCTTGCCCGCGCTGATGATGCGGTGACCCATCGCGCTGACAAATTCGATCAGTTCCATACAAGAAGACGGCTCATCGCCCGCGCCAAGGCTATAAACCACGCCAAGGCGCTCGGCCTCTGACCGCAGATAGGCTCCAATCGTCACGTCGGCTTCGACATTCATCATCACCAGATGTTTGCCATGTTCCATTGCAGATAGGCCAATTTCAGCCCCAACCGCAGGAATGCCCGTTGCGTCGATCACAACGTCGATCAGGCCCGATTCCAGCAGCGTTTCAACGCGCTGTGTGGTGGCGATGCGGCCCGATTCAATGGCGGCGTTCAGCGCATCTGTGCTGTCGGTGGCCACCGCGCGGTCAGGATCTCCATAGGCGATGCTGACCGAGCGCCCTGCGGCCTGCGGGTTCAACTCGCTAATCGCGCCAATTTCGATTCCTCGCATATGGGCGACGCGGCTGACAATGTCTGTCCCCATTTCGCCTGCGCCAACAAGTCCGATTCGCACAGGTTTTCCAGTTTCGGCGCGTGCGGCTAAATCTTTAGCAAGGCCAGTCAGGGCGACATTGGTCGGCATAGGGGGTCTCCTTCATCCAGTTGCCACAAGTATCTGTACATTTGCTTTTTTGTCAATCATAAGTTCAACAAATGATGGGGGTGAATGTGGAAAAAATCGAGTTGACTTGCCATATTGTGCGCACACACAATAGAATCGAGTTGCCAAAGTTCAAATTGGCGCATCCGTTTGGCTGGGCCTTTTGCAGGATCAACGCTGGATTTGCCGCGTTCAAGCGCGCCAAACCGCTGGACTTGGCGCAAGATATGGCGGGCGGCACAGCCATCTGGCATGGCAGCGTGCGATTGCGCAGTCTGAAATCTGGGGGGGCATCACGGGCAAAACATCTGTTGGCCGTGGGTACAAAAAGGCTAGACCAAGGCGACTTGGCAACAAACATTTGCATTTAGGGGGAAAGCATGACTGCAACATTTGACTATACCGCGATGGGATTCATCACATTTGACGCGCTCTGCCGTCCTGTGACGCAGATCCCGCCAAAAGGAGACACCTATTTTGTCGAGGAATTGACCCTAGCCGTGTCTGGTGCGGCTGGAAGTGCGGTCATTGTCGCTGCAAAACACGGTTTGAAGGCTCAGGCTGTCGGTGGGGTAGGGCAGGATGATATGGGCGACTGGGTTTTGATGAAGCTGAACCAGTTCGGCGTGGACACGCACCTAATGCAGCGCTGCGCCGATTTCAGCACCTCATCCTCGCTTGTCACAACGCGGCCAGATGGCCAGCGCCCAGCCTTGCACAAACGGGGGGCAACCGATGGCTTTTTCGTCAGCGATGCCGAGATAGACCGGGTGCTGGACACAAAAATCTTGCACGTTGGCGGGGTCGGCCTGATGAACCGCATGGATGATACGGGACGCACCGCCGAAATTATGGCCGAAGCCCGCCGTCGCGGGGTGATTACGACACTTGATGTCTTTGCATCAACCGCAGCAGACCTGCCCAAGGTCGAGCGTTTGCTGCCTTACACCGACTACTTTATGCCGTCCGAAGAAGAGGCGCGGGCCATTTCGGGGCTGCATGAAAACCACGATCTGGCGCATTTCTTGCTGGAACGGGGCGCTGGCTGTGTGATCCTGACTTTGGGCGCGCAGGGCGCGTTTTATTGCCATAAAGATGGCACCCAGTTTACCACCCCCTCGTTTCAGATTGCGGTCAAATGCACCTGCGGGTGCGGTGACTGCTTTAATGGCGGCTTTGCCACAGGGCTGCATTTGGGGCTGACACCGCAAGAATGTGTCGAACTGGCGCAGGCGTCTTCCGCGCAGAACGCCACGGGCCTTGGCAGCCAAGCAGGGGTGCGCGATCTGGCGCATACGATGCAATTCATTGCGTCAACACCGCACAGATGAAACGTGCAGCTTTTCGTCTGCACGGCGTTGGTCTATGGTAAGCGTACAGAATTGAGAGATCATGCGAAACCCGTTGCCCAACCCCTTGCCTGATGCCATGCCGCTGCGCGATGCGCTGCGCGGTTTGCGCCATGCTGTGCGGCGCAGCGGGGAAACTTTGCTGGATGTGATGCCGCTTGACCAATTGCCGCCCCCCGCGACCCACCTTGCGGGTGCGGTGATTCGCGCAACGGGCGAGCTGGCAAAGGGGGTTGGTGAGGTTGCCTCTGGTTTTGCGCGGATTGCCCTTGGGGGCGCTGATGCCCCGCAATCTGCCCCATTGAAGTTGACAGCGCATCTTGGTGCAGAAGATGCATTTGCGCAGGGCATTTATGCGGCCCTGCGGATCGTGCTGCAAAGGTTGGATGCGCCATCCGTCTATATCAGCGAAACGGCGGCGCGCATGGCCTATGTGTCGCTGCTGCCAGACCAACGGCAGGGGCAAGACGCCGATATTGCCGCGGCCCTGTCGCTGGGCTTGGTCGAGGCAAAGGTGCTGCGCGGAACGTCTGCGCAAGATGCAGCCCATGTTCCAGGCAGGGCGATTGAAAACGTGGCGATATTTGCGGTTATGCTATGGTTGCAATCTAGTCGAGGTGAGGCCGAAGACGAAGCTGCCCTTGCCTCTGCCACCGATTTGGCCTTGGCCGTCGCCGCCGAGGCCGACAGTGCCATCGTCAGCCGCGATAGCGCAAAGCTTTCGGCCCTTTATGCCGAGTTTGCCGCCCATGTCTGAACTTCCACCCCTGTCTGGCAGTCTGCCGCCCACGAACGAACCGCTGAGGATCGCGGTGCGGCGGATGCGGTGGTTCCGCGCGGCCTTTGAGGCCTATGTAAAAGCCATTGGCGACAGGGTTGGCTGCACGTACAAAATTGATGACGCCAAACTGGCGGCCATATTTGTGCGCTGGTTGCGCGCCATCGAAAGCCAAAAGCCCAGCAACCGCCAAGATCGGCATGACTATTTTGAATTTGCCGCCGGCCTGATGCTGCGTGAATTGACAGCGGATATGCCGCTGGTTGCACTTTCGCCGCCCAGCAAAAGCGCCGCCGACTCTGCCGCCACGTTTTGGCCCGAAGGCTATGCCTGCACGATGTTTTGCCTGACAGTACATTCTGCTGCCATGGAGCAAGAGTTCAAGGATAAGCCGCAGGTCTCACCCGTGATCGAAGACTTGCGGCATTGGTGGTCTTTCAAGGAAAACGCCCAAATGGGGGCCTCATTTTCCGTAGGTTTCCTGCTTACGCTGCTTGGGCATCAACCAAATTGGATGATGCCAGACGTGTTCCGCCTGCGTTTAAGCGACGAGTTGAAGCAGCCCTGAAGGTAAAATTCGCTGCCACGCCCGTTTGGGCGGCATGGCGAATCAGTACATGGAACACCCATCTTCTGCTTTGCCAGATGCTGCAGGGCGTCGGTTTATCTGTGAGAATGTTCATTTGGCGTTTCCGTTCGCGCCCAAAAACTGTTTGCCGAACGCATCGCGCCAAACTTGGTGGCACTGTCAGGTTTTGTACATTATTCCCTTTCATCATCTATGTGTACGAAAGTAAGCCCCGCTTTCAACTGCGGCCTTCAAGGCCGTACAGGCGCGGCCCAACGCAAGCGTTAAAGCCTGCCGTGACCAAAGCGCAGCGCATGCCGCCGTCGAGACTGATAAGAACATGATAGTAAACCATATTTTTGGCCGATAGGCTGGTGCTTTCTTGCCTTATATTGACAAGCGCCGCCGAAAAGTCTGTCGTTGAAATTGGGCCTGTAGCGGCTGTTTATGGTGCAGCCGCGCGCAAAGTTCGTTGGCCTATGATTTTTCTAGATTGACACGCTGACTGAACATAGTTTAGCTTAGCGTTATAAATGTTCCTTCGGGAGGTGGAGCAAGATGGCAGAAATATTTGATCACACGGGTGCAGCAGTCACCCATGGCAGGGCCCGCGTTAACGGCATCCGCATGCATTATGTCACTGCGGGCCAAGGCGCGCCACTGTTGTTGCTGCATGGTACGCCCAAGACGCATTTCTATTGGTACAAGCTGATCCCGCTGTTGACGCCGTATTTCCGCGTCGTAGCACCTGATCTGCGCGGCTTTGGCGACACGGATAAGCCGCCTGCCGAAGAGGGCTATGACAGCTTGACCAACGCCAAGGACATGGCGGCTCTGATGACCCATTTGGGGCACGAGACCTTTCACCTTCACGGCGAAGATCGCGGTGCCGAGTTTGCCTATGCTTTGGCCGCAACCGAACGGGCGCGCGTCAAGACGCTGTCCTTTTCCGAAATGCTGCTGTCGGGTGAAGGGCTGGAAGAATGGTCGAACTTTACGCCTGAAAACGTCTCATCTCAGTTCAACCTAAAAGGCGTTTGGGTTTGGCATATCCCCTTCTTCTGGATCCCGCACCTGCCTGAAATGCTGATCACGGGGCGCGAGCGCGAGTTTTGGGAGTTTTGGATTAAAGCCGAAACTTGGAACCCAAATGCGATCACCAACGAGGCAATCGACGAGTGGATCGCCAGATTGTCCGCGCCGGGGGGCCTGCGTGGCTGTCTGGAAACCTATCGGGCAGGTATGAAAAACGCCCGTATTAACAAAGAGTTGAAGCAGTCAAAGTTGACCTTGCCCATCTTAACCATCGGCGCGCCAGAGTTTTTTGGCGAGTTGGTGCGCGATCAGATGGAAAAAGTGGCTGTTGGTGTTGAACGCTCGGAAGTCTTCCAAGAATGTGGTCACAGCCTCGCACTGGAAGCCCCCGAACGTTTGGCCCTGACCCTGCGTGAGTTCATGTTGAACAGAGCCTAGGCCAAGCCTGCAACAAAACCGCCTGAATTACCGCAAATGACAGGCCTCTGAGGAGGAGGTTTTGTCACAACCAAAAACTGGAGGAGAAGACAATGAAACCACTGAACCTAAAACGTGCGGCACTTGCCATGACTGTGGCCCTGCTGCCCAGCTTTGCGCTTGCCGAAATTGCTGCCGATATTCAGCACCCGCTGTGGTACAAGGAACCATCGGCCAAAACGATGGAATTTGCTGCGCTGGATAATCTTGAGGGCGTTGTTGTTTCCGACGGCCAAGACGGCGCTGCGGGCTTTCCCGCTGCCGATCTGAACCTGACCGAAGAGCAGATTGCCAAGGTTAAGGCTGGCGGCTTTACGGTTGGTATCTCGATGGGTTGGATGGGCGACGATTGGGCCAGCCAACAGCTGATCGGCCTGAAAGAAACCTTTGAATCCTTGGGAATCGAAGTTGTGGCCGAAACCAACGCCAACTGGGATGATGCCAAGCAAATTTCCGACCTTGACGCCATTGGCGTTCTGAAGCCCGATTTGCTGGTTTCAATCCCCCTGAACGGCCAAACCACTGCGTCGGCCTATCAAAAGATCGCAGCTGCAGGCACCAAGATTGTGTTTATCGACCAAGCGGTTGAAGGCATGACGGCTGGCAAAGACTATGCGTCGATCATCTCGTCGGACAACCTGCAACTGGGCATGTATCTGGCAGACGCATTGGCCGAAGCACTGGGTGGCAAGGGTGATGTCGCTGCGATGTACTACGCAGCCGACTTCTATGTGACCAACCTGCGCTATGAAGGCTTTATCGCCCGCGTTATGGCGAAATATCCTGAACTGAACGTCATCGCAGCTGCTGGCCACAACAACCCGAACAAGGGCCAAGAAGTGGCAGACGGCCTGCTGGCGCGTTACCCCGACCTGGACGGCGTTTATGCAAGCTGGTCGATCCCCGCAATGGGCGCTGTGACTTCGGCAACCGTGGCTGGGCGCGCACCTGACAATTTCAAGATCGTCAACGAAAACTTTGACCAAATCGTTGCTTTGAACATGGCGCAAAACGGCTTTATCGCGGGTATTTCCTCGCAGCGCCCATACGATCAGGGTGTTGCCGAGGCGAAGACTGGCGCGCTGGCTTTGATTGGCGAACCAACGCCTCCCTATATCGTTGTGCCACCGGTTAAGGTCGTTCGCAGCAATCTTGCGGAATCTTATAAGACGATCTACCGTGTAGATCTGCCAGCAGATATGGCCGCAGCTTTGGCCAACTAAGGCTTATCGGGGCGCGGTTCACGCCGCGCCCCTTTCTTTTTTGGGAACGAATGCCATGACCGCACCGCTGATCCTTGAGATGACGGACATTGCCAAATCCTTCGGCTCTATTCCTGTTCTAAAGCGTGTGAGTTTCGATCTGCGCAAGGGCGAGGTTCATGCCCTAATGGGTGGCAACGGGGCGGGCAAATCGACACTGATGAAAATCTTGACTGGGGTTTACACCCGCGACGGTGGCACGGTTAAGATTGAGGGGCAGACAGTTGACCTTTACGGCGCCAAGGGTGCCGAACGGGCGGGTGTCGCCATGATATTTCAAGAATTCTCGCTGGTGCCAACGCTGACCGTTGCCCAGAACATTTTCCTAAAACGCGAGCCGCGCTTTGCGGGAACGCCCTTTATCAACGGCGCAGAAATGGTGCGCAGGTCGCGGGCGATTTTGGATGAATTGGGCGTTGAAATTGACCCCGACGCATTGGTTAGTTCCTTAAGCGTAGGTTATATGCAGATTGTCGAAATCGCCAAGGCTTTGTCGAAAAAGGCGCGGGTTTTGGTGATGGACGAGCCGACATCTTCGCTGTCGGAATCCGAAACTTCGGCGCTGTTTGAATTGGTGGGGCGGCTGCGCGCGTCGGGCATTTCTATTGTCTATATCTCGCACCGCATGGCAGAAATCCTGTCGCTTTGTGACCGCGTAACAGTGATGCGCGATGGTCAAACGGTGATGACTGAAAATTGCGCCGATCTATCCGTTGCCCGCATTGTCGAAGCGATGCTTGGGGCGGGAAATGCTGCATCATTTGCCTGGAAAGACCGCAATGTGCCTTCAACCGCACGCCCCGTGGTCAAGGTGCGAAACCTGCGCTTGGATAAGCGGATCGAAGATGTCAGCTTTGACATCCGCGAGGGTGAAATCGTCGGGCTGGCGGGTTTGATGGGATCGGGGCGCACAGAAATTGCCGAAACCCTATTTGGCCGCCGCAAGGCTGTATCTGGCGAAGTGATCTTTGATGATGCGCCCATTACAAGTCAAGCAGATGCTATCGAACGGGGCATAGCGCTTGTGCCTGAAGACCGCCGCAAGTTCGGGCTGGTCCTGGAACATTCGGTCGGCGCAAACATCATCCTGCCGAACCTTAGCCGCTTTACCCGCCGCCTGTTTGTGCAAGACGACGCCGCATCGAAAGTTGTGCAAGATACGATCAACGATCTGTCGATTAAAACCGATGGGCCAGAAAAACTGGCGCGGCTTTTGTCGGGCGGTAATCAGCAGAAGATCGTCATCGGCAAATGGCTTGTCCGCGCCCCGCGCCTGCTGATTTTGGATGAACCCACAATCGGCGTCGACATTGGCGCGAAATCCGAGATTATCGATACCGTTCGCGCCATGGCGGACAAGGGCACGGCGGTTTTGGTGATCTCGTCCGAATTAGAAGAATTGATGGCGATCAGCGACCGCATTCTGGTCTTGCACAGCGGACGCATCGCCGAAAGCGTGAATCGTCGGGATATAGCGACAGAGGAGGAACTTCATCATGCAATCCAAGGACATAAACACACCGCGCCCGCGCGCGGCGCTTCCTAAGGTTCAATTGCAAAACTACGTCGTCTACATTTTCTTTGCTGTGGTTCTGGCGTTCTTTGCAATTACAATTGGCGATAAGGGGTTCTTGTCGGTGACGAACCTGTTCAACATCGCGCGCACGACCGCGATGATCACAGTGATTGCCGTTGCCATGACCTTTGTGATTTCGGCGGGCGAGTTGGACCTGTCGGTCGGATCGATTGCGGCCCTCTCTGCGCTGACGTGTGGATTGGTGATGCAAGCGGGCTTTGTTTGGCCCTTGGCTGTGATGGCGGGGCTGACCGCTGGTTTGATTGTGGGCAGCATGAACGGATTTTTCGTGACCGTCATCGGCATTCCGTCCTTTCTTGTCACGCTTGGCATGATGCAATTCGTGCGCGGATTGGACATGCGCATTACCTATACCAACCCGATTGCCATTTCGAACCAGACGTTCAATTCGATCTTTGGGTCGGGCAGTTTGTTTGGCATTCCATCCTTGCTGATTTGGTCGGTTGCCGTCGCGTTGCTGGGTTTTGTGGTACTGAAATACACAGGCTTTGGGCGCGAAATTTTGGCCACAGGCGGCAATCGCATGGCGGCTGAATATTCTGGCGTTAATACGCGCCGCATCAAATTTGCTGCATTTCTTCTGTCAGGCGCTGCGGCCGCCCTTGCGGGTCTTTTGTACACTGGCATGATGCAAACTGCGCGATTTAACTTTGGCGAAGGGGCCGAACTTATGGCCATCGCAGCAGTTATTCTGGGCGGAACCAGCCTGTTTGGCGGCAAGGGTACCATTCTTGGCACCTTTGCAGGATCGCTGCTGATCGGCACAATCAACAATGGGTTGATCATCATGGGGCTAGATGTGTCTGAACAAATGATGGTCGCGGGTGGCATCATCATTCTGGCTGTGGCCTTTGGCAAAAAGCCCACGAACTAGGGGTCGTCCGCCAACAAACGCGTCTGCACCCCCCTAAAGCGGTGGCAAACACTCTGCCACCGCGGAGGAACGTGGTGATCGACCGCCCGAACCAAGGTTTGGTGCGCAGACATCACCTATATCCCGATGCAACGGGGCTTTCTGTATCTGGTAGCCATCATGGATTGCTATAGCCGCAAGGTTTTGGCGTGGCGGCTGTCCCACACCATGGACGCGGAGTTCTGCGTGGACGCCTTGAAAGAGGCCTTGGCCACGCATGGCACGCTAGAGACATTCAATACGGATCAGGGCAGCCAGTTCACCAGCAGCGATTGGATCAAGGTCCTAACGGATGCGAAGATCAGCATGGATGGAAAAGGCCGTTGGATCGACAACCGCATGATCGAGCGGTTGTGGCGGTCCCTGAAGTATGAATGCGTCTATCTACACGCCTTCGAGAGAGGCTTAGAGGCCAAAGCGGGCATTGGGAAATGGCTGGCAGACTACAATACCGAACGGCCACACTCGACCCATGGCATTTTGACCCCCCAACGAAGCCTATGACACCAAAATCGAACCAACGAGATTAGCGGCCTGACGTAAAACCCAGATCCATCTTAACAAGGCCGCAAACTGGTCGAAATACTAGGACCACCTCTACAATAAGAGGGTGCTCAGGCTGACGAGATCCGGCGGTTGAAGCTGGATCTGCTGCGGGTCACGGAGGAACGGGGCATTATGGGTCTTTTGAGAACATCTCAAATCAAAGATGTTGCGCTTACTGGTTGAACCCACCACCGCATACTTTGCCAGGGAATCCCCCCTCGCGGTTTGAAGGCAAACCGCTGCTGGGCAGCGGATAAGGGTTCCCAGTTCACCAGCCATGAGCAGCAAGAGTTCCGAAAGCAGTACAATCTGATCCCCAGCATGGGCCACCGTGGCAACTGCTGGGATAATGCGTGCGGCCGAACGCTTCTTTAACCTGCTCAAACGCGCAGGAATCCGACGCAGAAAGTATAAAACCCGCGAAGAAGCCCGCCACGCGGTGTTCGACTACATCGAGTTTTTCTGCAACCCGCAGCGCAAGCATATTAGGAATGCCGTGCTGTCACCGTTCGACTTCGAACAGCAGCAGAAACTGAAATTACAAGTTGTATACAAATCTTGGTTCAATTCAGCTTATATAATTTTTCAAAATTCTCTTGATCACCTGCTTTCTCGCACGGCCTCCATTGCGACGTAGGTTGATGTGCCTGCCACATGCGGCAGGGCTGAAATGTGCTCTGCCAAGACGCGCCTATAAGCCTGAATATCGGCTGTTCGCACTTTGAGCAGATAGTCAAACCTGCTGGCGATCATGTGGCATTCTTCAACTTCGGGAACCAAAAGCACGGCGCGGTTGAACGCATGCAGCGCAGCCTCGCGGGTGTCAGACAGGCGCACCTCGACAAAGGCAACATGGGCTTGGCCCGTCTTTACATGGTCGAGACTTGCGCTGTATCCGCGAATGATCCCAAGGTTTTCCAGCCGTTTGATCCGCGCTTGGGTGGGCGATTTTGACAAGCCGATTTTGGCCGCCAAGGCTGTGGCGCTGATGCGCCCGTCCGTTTCCAGAATAGACAGAATCGCCTGATCAAAGGCATCTAGCGGGTCATATGGCATGAGCTACTGCATAAATTCAGGAAGATCGCCTGAGTAATCCTCCATTTTCAGGGCAATGCCAAGCACATTTCCTGCTAAGATTGCCTCAACGAATGGGGGACAGCATGACGCCTTGGGATATCATTCAAACGGGCGCCTTGGCGGATGAAGCCGGCCTTATCGCGCAAAATCTTGGCACTGCCGCGCTTGACACTGCTGCGCGCGGCGCAATATCGGCGCATGCAGCGGCTCTGGTTCGGCAAATTCGCAGTGCGGCAAAGCCAGGTTTGATGGAAGCGTTCTTGGCGGAATATGGTCTTTCGACCGATGAGGGGATTGCCCTGATGTGTTTGGCCGAGGCGCTTTTGCGCGTCCCAGATGCGCCAACCATGGATGCCTTGATCGAAGATAAAATCGCCCCAGCCGATTGGGGCCGCCATTTGGGGCAATCTGCCTCTAGCCTTGTGAACGCTTCGACTTGGGCCTTGATGCTGACAGGAAAAGTGCTGGAAGAGGGCGCGACGGGTGTTGTGGGGAATCTGCGCGCCGCTTTGCGTAGGTTGGGCGAACCCGTGATCCGCAGCGCTGTCACGCGGGCCATGAAGGAAATGGGCAGCAGCTTTATCTTGGGTGAAGATATCGATGCCGCAATGAGCCGCGCACAGAACTTGCAGGCAAAAGGCTACACCTACAGTTATGATATGCTGGGCGAGGCTGCGCGAACCGAGGCGGACGCGCGTCGGTATCTGTTGTCCTATTCCGAAGCTATCACGCGCGCTGCACGTGCGGCAGGCACCCCTGACATCCGCAGCAATCCGGGCATCTCGGTAAAACTATCGGCGCTGCATCCGCGCTATGAGGTGGCCAAACGCGACCAAGTTCTTAGTGAATTGGTGCCCCGCTTGCGCGCCTTGGCGGGACTTGCGCGCGCTGCTGGCTTGGGGCTGAACATCGATGCTGAAGAGGCGGATCGGTTATCGCTATCCTTAGAGGTGATAGAAGCCACACTTTGTGATCCCGAACTTGCAGGGTGGGACGGGTTTGGCGTGGTGGTTCAGGCCTATGGCCGTAGGGCAGAGGCTGTCATCGACTGGCTGAATGATTTGGCAACCAAGCTTGATCGAAAGATCATGATCCGCTTGGTGAAAGGCGCCTACTGGGATACCGAAATCAAACGTGCGCACATTTTGGGCTTATCATCTTTTCCCGTCTACACCAGCAAACAGGCGACCGATGCCAGCTATTTGGCAATGGCGCGCAAGTTATTGGGCCTGACGCAGCGCATTTACCCGCAATTTGCCACGCATAATGCCCATACTGTCGCGGCGGTTCTGCATATGGCCGCAGAGACCGCCGTCTTGCCAGAGGCATATGAATTTCAACGGCTGCACGGAATGGGCGAGGGTCTGCATGAGATTGTAATGGCCCAAACTACCGCGCGCTGTCGGATCTATGCCCCAGTGGGCGCGCATCGCGATTTGCTTGCCTATCTTGTGCGGCGCTTGTTGGAAAATGGCGCAAATTCGTCATTTGTTCATCAAATCGTCAACGAAGATCTGCCTGCGGAAGTGGTGGCAGCTTGTCCGCTGAATGCGTTGAGCGATATGCCTGCTGTGAACCCAAAGATCGTGGCGGGCACTGCCCTTTTCGCCCCAAGGCGCAATGCAAAGGGCCATGATCTGAGTGATGCGGGCGATCTTGCGGCCATAGAGGCGGCGCGCGCGCCCTACGTGCAGACCATCTTCAACGCTGCGCCGCGTCTTATTGGCAAGCCGATGGGTGAAGCACGGCAAAAGATAACCAACCCCGCCGACGGCAGCGTGACTGGCCATGTGGTTCTTTCTAGCCTAGCTGATGTGGAAACAGCGTTGCGCAATGCCAAACCTTGGCGCGCACCAGCCAGCCAGCGCGCGCAAACGCTGCGCCGCGCGGCTGATCTGTATGAGGAAAACCTCGGCCCTATCTTTGCCCTTTTGGCGCGCGAGGCGGGCAAAACCCTGCCCGACGCCCTCTCGGAACTGCGCGAAGCAGTTGATTTTCTGCGCTATTATGCAGATGGCGCGGCAAGCCTTGCAGCCCCTGCCCGTGGCATCTTTGCTTGCATCAGCCCGTGGAACTTTCCCTTGGCCATCTTCACGGGGCAAATCGCAGCCGCACTTGCCGCAGGCAACGCGGTTGTCGCCAAACCTGCGCCACAGACGCCGCTGATTGCGGCCTTGGCCACCGATTTGCTGCTTAAGGCGGGCGTTCCCGCCGCAGCGTTGCAAATGCTACCAGGCGATGGGCAGATCGGTTCAGCCATAATCCGCGACCCGTGCATAAGCGGCGTGGCGTTTACGGGGTCTACCCAAACCGCGCTGTCCATTCGCCGCGATATGGCCAACCTTGGCAACCCTGCCGCCCCGTTGATCGCAGAAACTGGCGGGTTAAATGCGATGATTGTCGATTCCACAGCTTTGCCCGAACAGGTGGTGCGTGATGTCATCGCCTCCGCTTTCCAATCGGCAGGTCAGCGTTGTTCGGCATTGCGGTGCCTGTATCTGCAAGAGGATATCGCACCTGTCATTTTGCCCATGCTGCAGGGCGCGATGGATGTGCTTGAGATCGGTAACCCTTGGTCGATATCCACCGATATTGGCCCCGTGATCGACGCGCAGGCAAAAGCCAACATTGCGACCCATATCGCCGAGGCCCGCGCCGAGGGCAGGGTGATCAAAGAACTTCGCGCCCCCGAAAACGGCAGTTTCATCACCCCTGCGGTGTTGCGCGTAGACGGCATCGCCCAGATGCCGCGCGAAATCTTTGGCCCCGTCTTACATGTCGCAACCTTTCCTGCCAGCGCGCTGGACGATGTGGTGCAGCAGATCAATGCGACAGGTTATGGGCTGACATTTGGCTTGCATTCGCGCATAGAAGACCGTGTTCAAAGCGTTGTAGAGCAGGTTCGCGCGGGCAATGTTTATGTCAACCGAAACCAGATCGGGGCTGTGGTTGGATCGCAGCCCTTTGGCGGCGAGGG
>JAIXVS010000240.1 GCA_027482795.1 Rhodobacter sp. | reverse complement strand
GCATCGGCCTTGGTGTGGTGATAGCTGGGGGGGGCATCTTCCAACGCTTCGGGCAGGGCCAACCATGTTTGCAGCCCATATAGGCGCTGCGGGGCAAGCCGCGCCGCGCCGTCCATCCGTTCGGAATGGGTGATGCCATGGCCTGCCGTCATCAGTGCGACCTCGGCGGGTTTGATCCATGCATCACTGCCCAAACTGTCGCGGTGATGCATGGCCCCGTCGATCAGATAGGTGACGGTGGACAAGCCGATATGCGGGTGCGGGCGCACGTCCACCCCCTGCCCCGTTAAAAACTCGGCAGGGCCCATCTGATCGAAAAAGATAAACGGCCCCACCATCTGGCGGCGTGCGGATGGCAGCGCGCGGCGCACTTCAAACCCGCCCAAATCGCGGGCGCGGGCGATGTGGTGCGTTTCGATACGGTCAATATCATCGCCCATGGGGATGGTGGCATCTAACAGGGGGTTCCAGCTCATATCGCGCTCCTTTTCCCATAGGTGGGGCAACGGGGGCGGCGGCGCAATACGCATTTGCGCACAGATAGTGTGAGGTGGGGAAATGGTGGGTCGTGACGGACTCGAACCGCCGACATTCTCGGTGTAAACGAGACGCTCTACCAACTGAGCTAACAACCCGTGACATGGCGTTTAGCGGGGATGGGCAGATTGTGCAAGGGGGCGAAATTGGGAAAAATGCGAGATCGGGATGGATTGCATACTTGACTAATCAGTCAGTCATTATATCTGTTCTACATGGCACGGCAAAAATCAGATGAAAAGCGCAGCGCAATTCTACAGGCAGCGATCCGTGTGATCGACCGCCAAGGCCTTGGCGCGGCCACGGCGAAAATCGCGGCTGAAGCGGGGGTATCGAACGGGTCGCTGTTCACCTATTTCCCAACCAAGGCCGATTTGCTGAACGATTTGTATCTAGAGATTAAATCAGACATGGCGGGTGAGTTGATGCAGGGCCTGCCCGACGATGGGCCGTTTCAAGACAGGCTGCGCCATGCGTGGGGCAATTGGATGGATTGGGCCAGCGCACACCCAGCGCGGCGGCATGCAATGGCGCAGTTGATGGTCAGCGATGAGATAAGCGCGGCGACGCGCGCCAAGGCCGATGCCATTGCCGCCCCGTTGGGCGCCTTTCTGGACGAGATTCGCACGGGTGGCCCGCTGCGCGATATGCCCATCGGCCTTGCTATGCGGCTGATTGACGGGGTGGTGACTGCAACGATGGACGCGGTTTTGGCCGAGCCTGCCAAGGCCCCTGCCCTGCGCGCGGCTGGGTTTGATGCGTTTTGGCGGCTGGTGCGGGGGTAGGGCATTTAATGGCCCAATGAATGACTGACTAGACAGATATTAAATGACAGGAGAATGACGATGGCAGATTGGACAAGCAAAGATATCCCTTCGCTAACAGGGCGGGTGGCGGTGGTCACAGGCACGGGGGGGCTGGGCCTTGCAACCGCGCAGGACCTTGCGCGTGCGGGGGCGCGGGTGATTGTGGCGGGGCGATCGGCGGCCAAAGGCGCGGCAGCGGTGGCGCAGATTATGGCCGCAGCGCCCACCGCCGATGTGCGGTTTGAGGTGCTGGATTTGGGCAACCTTGCCTCAGTCGCCGCATTTGCCCAGCGGATTGTGGCGCAAGAAAGCCGCCTTGATATTTTGGTCAACAATGCGGGTATTATGACCCCGCCCAAGCGATTGGCCACATCAGATGGGTTCGAAGTGCAGTTTGGCACCAACCATTTGGGCCACTTTGCCCTAACGGCAGGGCTGCTGCCGCGTCTGCGCAAAACCGCTGGCGCGCGGGTGATTAGCCTGTCCAGCATTGTGGCGCGGGGGGGCAAGTTGAACTTTACCGATATGAATTGGGAACGTTCCTATAATGCGATGCAAGCCTACGGCCAATCAAAACTGGCCTGCCTGATGTTTGCGCTGGAATTGCAGCGGCGCAGTGTGGCGGACGGCTGGGGCATTTCCAGCATTGCCGCCCACCCTGGCATTGCGCGCACCGATCTGATCAACAACGGCATGGGCGCGGCCAGCGCGGGCGGGCTGGTGCGCAAATACATGGCGTTTTTGTTCCAACCTGTCGCGATGGGCGCGCTGCCAATCTTGTATGCCGCGACCGCACCGCAGGCACAGGCGGGTGGGTATTATGGCCCGAATAAACTGAGCGAGATGCGCGGCTATCCCACAGCGGCAAAAATCCCACCCCAAGCGCAGGTTTTGGCCGATGCCGCGCGGCTGTGGGACATCAGCGCACAGATGACCAAGGTAAATTTTGCCTAAGCTGGGCAGATGAAAAAGGCCGCCCCAAACGGGCGGCCTTTTGAATGGATGGTGGGCGATAAGGGATTTGAACCCCTGACATCATCGATGTGAACGATGCGCTCTACCGCTGAGCTAATCGCCCGATTTCGGGCTTTTAGCTGTCCTCGCCGCCCTCTGCAAGGGCATCTTTCGCGGCTTTGCCGCCCTCGCCGCCGCCGCCAGAACCGCCCATGCGCAGTTTCAGAACCATCATCGTGGCCCCGCCCTTTTCTTGGGTTTTGGCCACGCGCAAATTGCCCAGTGGCGGCAGGCTGAGAGATTTGCCCGCAGTCAGCGCGGCTGCGATTTCGGCCAAAACGGCATCGACCACATCCTTGGCGTCTTTCTTTTTAGCCCCAGTTTTTTCGACAACCGCGGCCAGCAATTCCTTCATTTTCACCGCGTCGCCCTTGGGCGCGGGGCCGTCATCCATATCGTCTGTGTCGGAAACAACCGCCATCAGCGGGGCCTTGGCAACTGGCACCGAATATTCGGCCACTGGCAGGGCCGCATCATCTTTGGGCACGGCGGCCAAGGCGGGTTTCGTTGTTTTGGTGGATTTTGAAGATTTTGTAGCCATGGATCAGCACCCTTTTACCAAGCATTTGCGGCAGATTAGCCCGAAATTGGAAACAATGCTATGACCAAAACGCGCAGACCCCAACAGGAAACTAAGGCGGAATTTCGCCAAATTTTACCCATCGCCACAGAATTGCCGTATTTGGACGGCAAAGTGATAGCGTGGCCGTTTTCGTCGTGGTAGTGTGACCATGCACGTATCGTGCCGAAAACAGGCGGAATCGCCATTTAACTCTGAGGAGAGCAATATGAAAAAGTCCATCCTTCTAGCCAGCGTCTTCGCTTTGGCCACCTCGTCTGCATTTGCTGGCGGCTTCTCGCAGCCCATCGTCGAGCCGATGATTCAAGAGCCAATGATGCCAGCAGAAGTTGTGCAGCAAAACTCGTCGTCGTCTTCGGCTGGCGTCGTTATCCCTGTGATCATCGTGCTGGCCCTGCTGGTTGCAGCGCGCAACGCAGGTCGCATCTAAATCTGGGCAGCTTAGGCTGACCTTGGTTGAAAAATAAAGGCGCGCCATTGGCGCGCCTTTTGTGTTTCTATACGGCTGTATTTCAGTAGGGCGGTTTTGGGTAGACAGGGGGCTTGCACCCCCTGCCCCAAGGTTAATGCGCCGTTTGGCCCATGCTGGCAGCATCGCGCGCCGCTTGGCGGGCGGCCGCGGCAGCCTCTTCGGCCTCTTCATCCCATTCCACTGCCGCAGGCTGGCGCACCAGCGCCAGCGCCAGCACTTCGCGCACGTGCGACACAGGGATAATCTTTAGCCCTGCTTTCACGTTATCAGGAATCTCGGCCAAGTCTTTCTCGTTGTCTTGGGGGATAAAGACCGTTGTGATACCGCCGCGCAGCGCCGCCAGCAGCTTTTCTTTCAGCCCGCCAATGGCCAGTGCATTGCCCCGCAGCGTGACCTCGCCCGTCATGGCGATATCTTTGCGCACGGGGATACCCGTGATGACGGATACAATCGACGTCACCATGGCCAGACCCGCCGATGGGCCATCTTTGGGCGTGGCCCCTTCTGGCACATGCACGTGGATGTCCATGGTTTCAAACTTGGGCGGTTTGACGCCCAGTTCTGGGCTGACCGAGCGCACATAAGACGCGGCGGCTTCGATGGATTCCTTCATCACATCGCCCAGTTTACCAGTGGTTTTCATCCGCCCCTTGCCTGGCAGGCGCAGCGCTTCGATCTGCAACAACTCGCCGCCGACCGATGTATAGGCAAGCCCCGTGACAACGCCAACCTGATCGGTCAGTTCTGCTAGGCCATAACGGTGGCGGCGCACGCCAAGGAAGCCTTCCAATTTATCGGTGGTCACTTCCACCGTTTTCGAGGTTTTCTTGACAATTTCCGTCACCGCTTTGCGGGCAAGCTTGGCGATTTCGCGTTCCAAGTTCCGCACCCCCGCCTCGCGGGTATAGCTGCGGATCACCTCGGTCAGCGCGGCATCGGTCACGCTAAACTCGCCCTTTTTCAGCGCATGGCCTTCAATTTGCTTGGGGATCAAGTGACCCTTGGCAATTTCGCGCTTTTCATCCTCGGTATAGCCCGACAGGGGGATAATCTCCATCCGATCCAGCAGCGGGGACGGCATGTTATAGCTGTTCGCCGTGGTGATAAACATCACGTTCGACAGATCATACTCCACCTCTAGATAGTGGTCGGTGAAGGTGGCGTTTTGTTCAGGGTCCAGCACCTCTAGCATGGCGCTGGCTGGATCACCGCGAAAATCTTGGCCCATCTTGTCGATTTCATCTAGCAAAATCAGCGGGTTGGTTGTTTTCGCCTTTTTCAGCGCCTGGATGATTTTGCCAGGCATCGACCCGATATAGGTGCGCCGATGGCCGCGAATTTCACTCTCGTCCCGAACGCCGCCCAAGGAAATGCGAATAAACTCGCGCCCCGTGGCCTTGGCGACGCTGCGGCCAAGCGAGGTTTTACCAACGCCGGGCGGGCCAACAAGGCACAGGATTGGCCCCTTCAGTTTGGCAGACCGCGCCTGCACTGCCAGATATTCGACAATGCGCTCCTTAACCTTTTCCAACCCGTAATGATCGCCGTCCAGCACCTTTTGGGCTGCGGCCAGATCTTTTTTCACGCGGCTTTTGGTGCCCCATGGCACGCCCAACAGCCAATCTAGATAATTGCGCACAACAGTCGCTTCCGCCGACATGGGCGACATGTTTTTCAGCTTTTTCAGCTCGGCCTCGGCCTTTTCGCGGGCCTCTTTGGACAGGGCGGTTTTCTTGATCCGCTCTTCCAGTTCGGCCACTTCGTTCTGGCCATCTTCGCCATCGCCAAGTTCTTTCTGAATGGCCTTCATCTGCTCATTCAAATAATACTCGCGCTGGGTTTTTTCCATTTGGCTTTTGACGCGGGTTTTGATCTTTTTCTCTACCTGCAAAACCGAAAGCTCGCCCTGCATTTGGCCGTAAACCTTTTCCAGCCGCACAGCGATGTCCAGCGTTTCCAAAAGGTCTTGCTTGAGCGCCACATCTACGCCCAGATGGCCCGCCACCAAATCGGCCAGTCGCGCAGGTTCGCGCGCCTCAGACACGGCAGACAGCGCTTCTTCGGGGATGTTTTTTCTGATCTTTGCGTAACGCTCGAACTCTTCGGCGACCGAGCGCAGCATGGCGCCCGCTGCGGCCTCATCGCCCGTCACCTCGTCCAGCACTTCGGCCTTGGCTTCAAAGAAGCTGGGGTTGTCTAGGTAGTCGGTGATGCGCACACGCGATTTGCCTTCGACCAGCACCTTCACCGTGCCATCGGGCAATTTCAGCAGTTGCAGCACATTGGCCAAAACGCCTATCGGGTAGATGCCATCGGCGGCAGGATCATCTGCGGCGGGGTCGATTTGCGCGGATAGCAGGATTTGCTTGTCATCTGCCATCACATCTTCCAGTGCACGCACAGATTTTTCGCGCCCCACAAACAAGGGCACTATCATATGCGGAAACACCACAATATCGCGCAAAGGCAACACAGGATAGCTGGGGGATTTGGATTTTGTCATATCATCTTCCTATCTGGCGAAAGGCCCCGGCCCCATCATGGCAACCAAAGCCCTCCCATTTGCCCCGCTTGCATCTGGGGGCCTACTACATTTGGTGCTGCACTGGGGCAGTGTCAACCTTACCGTTCGCGCAATCATGCGCCCGCCGTTTGGCAGGGGCAAGGGGGGAATTGGGGCAAATTGGTGGCATTTTGCCCGCTTTACAAGGGTTCTATGTCACCCGCCGCCCGCTGCGCATGAAACCCCGCGACAAAGCTATCAAGGCTGCGGTCGGCGATCGCTGCGCGCAATCCCGCCATAAGCTGCTGATAGTAATGCAAATTATGCCATGTCAGCAGCATGGATCCGATTATTTCATCGGCCTTCACAACATGGTGAAGATAGGCGCGGCTGTAGCCTGTGCAGGCAGGGCAGGTGCAGCCTTCCTCAAGCGGGCGCGGATCGTCTTTGTGGCGGGCATTTTTCAGATTGATCGCCCCCATCGCCGTCCATGCCTGCCCTGTGCGCCCAGACCTGCTGGGCAAAACGCAATCCATCATATCAATGCCGCGCTGCACTGCACCCACGATATCATCTGGCTTGCCCACGCCCATCAAATAGCGCGGCTTATCGGCTGGTAGGAAACTTGGGGCATAATCCAACACGCCAAACATGGCCTCTTGCCCCTCGCCCACAGCAAGCCCGCCCACGGCGTAGCCGTCAAAGCCTATCCTCGTCAGCGCCTCGGCACTTTGCTGGCGCAGGTCGCGGTTTACGCCGCCTTGCATAATGCCAAACAGCGCGTGACCGGGCCGATCACCAAAGGCATCGCGCGAACGCTGCGCCCAGCGCATCGACATCTGCATCGACTTTTCCACCACATCATCGCTGGCGGGCAAGGCAGGGCATTCATCAAAGGCCATCACAATATCGCTGCCCAAAAGGCGTTGAATTTCCATGCTGCGTTCGGGGGTGAGCATATGCTTGCTGCCATCGATATGGGACGAAAAGCGCACCCCTTCTTCGGTGAGTTTACGCAAACTTGCCAGTGACATCACCTGAAACCCGCCCGAATCGGTCAAAATCGGGCCATCCCAATTCATAAACCTGTGCAGCCCGCCAAGTGCGGCGATGCGCTCCGCCGTGGGGCGCAGCATCAGATGATAGGTATTTCCCAGCAAAATATCCGCCCCCGTTGCGCGCACGCTTTGGGGCAGCATCGCCTTGACGGTGGCAGCCGTGCCCACGGGCATAAAGGCTGGCGTGCGGATATTCCCGCGCGGGGTATGGATCACGCCCGTGCGCGCCGCCCCATCTGTGGCCGTCAGATCAAAGCGAAATGGGGGGGGCATATCAGTCTCCATAGGTTTTTATTGCTATTTAGGACGAATGTCTGCAAAAGGGAAATGGCTTCACAACCCTTGGGTGATCCATGGCAGAAAGCAGTATAGGCCAGCGGCGCACGGGCGCTGCGCGGCGGGCAGAAATTGCAGCGGCAGCGCGCGATTGCCTGATAGAATTTGGCTATGCGGGCCTGACGGCGCGGCGCGTGGCGGGGAAGGCTGGCATATCGCTGGGCCATCTGACCTATCATTTTTCAAATATGGCCGAGGTGATGGCCGAGGCCTACCGCCTTGTCGCGCAAGACCTGTCTGTGACCGCCCCGATGGGAGAATTGACGGGCCTAAACCCAACCGAACGCTTTGCCAAATATCTGCAATCCATCTATGCGCCCGAAACCCTAACGCCGCAAAATATTCGGCTGCGGGTGGATCTGTGGTCTGCGGCGCAAGAAATCCCTGAAGTGGCCGAAATAGAACGCGCCCTTTATGAGGCGCAGCGCGCGCGCATCGAGGCGCATCTGACCGCCATATCCGACCCTTGGAAAACAGGCCGCATCCCCGCAGTGCAAGGCTTTGTGATGGCCACGCTCGACGGGCTATGGCTGGATTACATGCGCCACGGCGATATCGAAGGCATTGATGCGGCCATCGACGCCTGCGCGCTGTTTGCCAAAATGCGCCTTGGGGGAAGTTAGGGGGGCTTTGCCCCCCTCGCTTCGCTCACCCCCCAAGGTATTTCTAGAGTTAGGAAGCGCGAAAGGCGTCTAGGCTTCCTAACTCTGAAAATACCTTGGGGTGAATGGCCCGAAGGGACAGAGGGGCAAAGCCCCTATGCTTGCGACGCAGCTTCGCACGCATTTACACGACCCGCTTTGGCAATCTGCTTTCAAACCATGCGAACAGTGCCACAATCACGCCTGCGATGATAAGGTAGACCAAGGCTAGCAGCAAGAGCGGCTCGTAGATGATAAAGGTATCTTGGCGCACACGGCTGGCCACGGCGTAAATGTCGATCACGGTGATTGTGGCCACAAGCGGGGTGGATTTCATTTGCAGCACGGTTTCCCCGCCAATTGTGGGCAGCACGCGCGCCACGGCTTGGGGCAGCCAGATGCGGCGGAAGATGCCCCAGCGCGACATGCCAAAGGCGCGGGCGGCCTCTAGCTGGCCTTGCGGCACGCCTTTGAACGCGCCGCGCATCACCTCGCCCTCATATCCCGCAACAGATAGGGTCAGCGCCAGCACCGCATAGGGCCAAGCTTGGCGCAGAATAGGCCACAGATCAGATTCGCGAATCCACGGATACATCGGAAACAGGCTGCCAAGCCCATAATACAGCAGCCACAATTGCAGCAGCAGCGGCGTGCCGCGTATGACGGTGCAAAAGGCCTGCGCGGGGCGGGCCAGATACCATGGCCCTGCCGCCTGCGCAAAGCCGATGGGAATGGCAAGGATGAACCCAAGCACCATGGTTACAACCAAAATCCAAATGGTGTTCCAAACACCCTGAAAGATCATGCCTTGGTATTTGGGGGTTTGCAGCCAAGACC
Source organism: Rhodobacter sp. (assembly GCA_027482795.1). Classification (GTDB taxonomy): domain Bacteria; phylum Pseudomonadota; class Alphaproteobacteria; order Rhodobacterales; family Rhodobacteraceae; genus Cypionkella. The sequence goes on along the minus strand of JAIXVS010000240.1, from coordinate 6,296 downwards.
AGTTCAGCGCCAGCGCGCAATAGGCGATGATGCCAATGCCAATGGCCGCCAGCACCCAGCGGCGCAGCGGCATATGGGTGCGGATGGGGTCAAATAGGCTCATATCCCACCCCGCTTGGTACCTTTGTTCGCCCATGCTTCGATTCGCGCGAATATCTGGTTTGACACCAGCGACATGCACAAAAACAGCACCCCTGCCGCCATGAAGAATGTGAAGAATGCCTTGGTCGTACCTGCGGCTTGGCGGCTTTCTTGTACCAATTCGTTAAAGCCCACCACGGCCAGCAGGGCGGTGTCTTTGGTGACAATCATCCATAGGTTCGCCATGCCAGGTATCGCGGCGGGCAGCATCAGGGGCAGTGTGATGCGACGCGCAACCAGCAGGGGCGACATGCCCATGGCGCGGGCAGCCTCGATCTGGCCTGCGGGTACCGATTGGATCGCGCCGCGCAACACTTCGGTGGCATAGGCCCCTTGCACCACGCCCAGCACCATAATGCCCGCGGCGACGCCCGAAATTTGAATACGCGCGTAGCCCAAGGCCAGCAGCGCTTGGTTCACCAAATCGGTGACGGCAAAATACAAAATCAAAATCAACACAAGTTCAGGGATAGCGCGCACAAGGGTGGTATAAAGCCCCAACAAATCGCGCGTCAGCGGGCCGCCATACAGTTTGCCAAAGGCACCCAAGGTTCCCAAAAACATGCCTACCCCGTAAGCACCCAGTGCAATCAGCACCGTATTGCCAAGCCCGCGCAGCAAATTCGCCCCCCAACCGGGGGGCGAATAGGCCAGCAGATCTAGGCTTGCCGAAAGGGCAGAGCCATCGGCCATCATCAATCGCCGTAGATCGAGGAAGCGAAGTATTTCGCCGTGATCGCATCATAGGTGCCATCGGCGCGGATATCGGCGATGGCTTTGTTGATTTTGGCTTTCAGATCTTCTTCGCCCTTGCGCAGACCTGCGCCCACGCCCAGACCCAGCACTTCTTTGTCATCGGCAACAAAGCCGCCGCTTTCGCAGCAGGCTTTGCCCGCATCAGAGGCCAAGAACGCGTCCAGCGTGATGCTGTCTGCTTGGGTGGCGTCGATGCGGCCTGCGGCAAGGTCTTGGTTCGCTTCATCTTGCGTCGCATAAACCTTCACCTCGGCAGCGCCAGCGGCAAAGTATTTCTGCACATATACTTCGTGAATGGTGCTGCCCTGCACGCCGATGATTTTGCCAGTCAGACCTTCGGGGGTTGCGGTGATGCCCGAACCCTTGGCCACAGCAACACCTGTTGGAGTGTTGTAGTATTTGTCCGAAAAATCAATCGTTTGCATACGCTCTTCGGTGATCGACATCGATGCCATGATCACGTCAATCTGACCCGATGTCAGCGAAGGGATAATCCCATCCCATGCCACGGGTGTAATCACGCAATCCATTGCAGCGGATGTGCAGATGGCGTTGATGAAATCAATTTCCCAGCCTTCCCAGTTGCCCGAAGCATCGGGGCTGGCAAAGGGTGGATAGGCTTCGGCTGCGATGCCAACTTTCACTTGCTGGGCAGATGCGGCCCCTGCCACCAAAGACAGAACCACCGCGGCTGCGAATTTTGTTAGTGTTTTCATAGTGTCCTCACTGTTAGCGCGCGGGTTTATCCCACGCTGGATAAAAACTGCTTTAGCCGTGCCGATTGCGGCGCGCCAAACACAGCCGAGGGTGGCCCCTCTTCTTCGATCACGCCATTGTGCAAATAGATAACATGATCCGCCACTTCGCGGGCGAACTTCATCTCATGGGTGACCAAAATCATTGTGCGCCCTTCATCGGCAAGGGCGCGTATCACTGCCAGCACTTCGCCCACAAGTTCGGGGTCAAGGGCAGAGGTCGGCTCATCAAACAGCATGGCTTTGGGGCCAATGGCCAGCGCGCGGGCGATGGCGGCGCGCTGTTGCTGCCCGCCCGACATAAAGGCGGGGTATGCGTTTTCTTTTTCGGCCAACCCAACACGGGCCAGAAGCGCGCGGGCGGTTTCAACGGCCTGCGCACGCGGGGTTTTCAGCACATGCACGGGCACCTCGATCAGGTTTTCCAGCACGGTCATATGCGTCCACAAGTTAAAGCTTTGAAACACCATCCCCAAACTTTGGCGCAACCGTTCTAACTGGCGGCGGTCTGTTGGCGCGCCTGTGGCATTCATCGCCACCGCCTCGCCGCCAATTTCAATTTGGCCACCCGATGGGGTTTCCAGAAAGTTGATGCAGCGCAGCATTGTCGATTTACCGCTGCCCGACCCGCCGATAATGGCAACCACATCGCCCGTCCGCGCGGTCAAAGACACGCCTTTGAGCACCTCGTGGCTGCCGAATGATTTGCGCAAGCCCTCAACCTTGATGGCTATGGGGCGCTGCGCCTTGGCGGTTTTGTCATCAAACATCAGCGGTCCTGCAAGGTTTTCGCTATCAAAACAGATGCGGCCAAGCTTGCAAGCGATTCTTGGCCCGCCCGCCCATTATTGCGGCATCGCTGCCTGCAAAAGCGACAGAACCGCGTCTTGCGGCACGTCAGCGGCCACAAAAGCATCGCCAATCGCGCGGCACAGGATAAAGCGCAGGCGGCCATCGACCACTTTTTTGTCTTGCCCCATCAAATCCAGCAGGGTTGCGGCATCGGGCAGATCGCCCGCAATATCGGATAGATCAACCTTCATCCCCATGGCGCGCAGGTGTGCGCGCAGGCGCGAGGGGGCCTCTTGGCTGATCAGGCCAAGGTTTTGCGACAATTGCAGCGCCAGAACGCAGCCAATCGCCACGCCTTCGCCGTGCAGCAGGCGCTGACTATAGCCCGTGGCCTTTTCCAGCGCGTGACAGAACGTATGTCCAAGGTTCAAAAGGGCGCGCTCGCCTTCTTCGGTCTCGTCTCTCTCGACTATACCTGCCTTCATCTGCACAGACCGCGTCACCGCATATGCGCGCGCGCGCCCGTCCCCTGCGGCCATAGCGGGGCCGTTCGCCTCGAGCCAATCGAAAAATTTGGCATCGCCCAGCAGGCCATATTTGACCACCTCGCCATAGCCCGATGCAAAATCGCGCGCAGGTAGGGTGGCAAGCATATCAATATCGGCCAGCACAAGGCTGGGTTGGTGGAATGCCCCGATCAGGTTTTTGCCTTGGGGCGTGTTGATGCCCGTTTTGCCGCCGACCGAACTGTCGACCTGCGCCAGCAGCGTGGTGGGGATTTGCACAAACCGAACACCACGGCGCAGAATCGCGGCGCAGAACCCGACCAAATCCCCAATAACCCCACCGCCCAGCGCAATGACGATGTCTTTGCGTTCGATCTTTTCGGCCAGCAGCCATTCACAAATGCGCGCCACTTGATCCCATGCCTTGCTGCCTTCGCCAGAGGGCACAGGCATGGCCGTGGCGTGGATACCCGCGCTGGCCAATGATGCCATCAGGGCGGGCAAATGCAGGCCTTCCAGACGCGCGTCATAGACCACAGCGGCGCGTTTGCGGCGCAAAAGCGGGGCAATCTGCGCGCCAGCATCGCCCAGCAAACCCGCACCAATGCGCACATCATAGCTGCGTGCGCCAAGGTTGACGCGAACCGTCTCGCCCGTGATGTCTTGGCTATTCATCTTACTCTCCCAAAACATCGGCGCGCGTGGAAATGGCGGCGATCACGCGGTCGGCCATCTCGTCTGGGGTGATGTCAGCGGCCCCTTCGACGCTGATATCGGCAAGGCGATACGAGGGCAAGCGCGCCTCTAAAAGCTGGGCCAACGTCTCGCGCGGGTTGGGGGTGCGCAAAAGGGGGCGCGTGTTTTTGTGCCGCACACGTTGCCACAAAATTTCCAAATCCACCTTTAGCCAAACCGACAGGCCAAGTTCGTGGATTTGGGCGCGGTTGGCTTCGGCCAAAAAGGCCCCGCCGCCTGTGGACAAGATGCAGGGGCTGGCACGCAACAGGCGGGCGATCACCTCGGCCTCGCGGGCGCGGAAAAACGGCTCGCCGTCGCGTTCGAAAATTTCGGCAATGCTGCGGCCTGCGGCGTGGACGATTTCATCATCCGAATCCACAAAGGGCACGGCCAGTTTGCGCGCCAAAACCGTGCCAACGGCGGTTTTGCCCGCCCCCATCATGCCCACCATGACAACCGATTTCTTTAGTTTCACGCCAGAACACCCCAGAACAACGCCCATACCACGCCATCTTTATGGCAAAGCCGCGCGCCCGCGCCAACTGCAATCGCACAGCTTTGGCCAAAGCACGGCAAATCTGTCAAACGGGGGATGAATAGTGCGGCGAAAGTGTATATATTGCCGCGAGTACATTCGGCGACCAAGAAATGGGGCAAAAACATGGGCAGAGCGATTAAAGCGCTGGCAACTGCGGCGCTTTTGGCAGGTCTGGGGTTGGTAATTTACGGCTATAGCGTTGACATGGCCCCTGCCCCGCAACCCATCAGCCAAAATGTGGTTCTCAATGGCGGCTAAGCGCGCCTGCGACATGCGGTGGTTGGGGCTGGCGCTGGGCATATGGAGTGCGGGCAGCGCTATGCTGCCCGCGCAAGATATGGGGCTAGATGCGCCCATCCCAGCCTCTGCCCCGCTGTCGGCGATTGATTGGTTGTCCGAAACGGTCAAACCTGCGCCGCAGCCTTTATCGCCCAATGCGTCATCGCCAACCGCCACACCGCCCTTGGGCGAGGCGCCTGTGACGGGCGGGGTGGCCGCGCCGCAGGCGATCACCACCACAGTGCTGGGCGGCCCGTCGGTGGATAGCGTTGGCCTGCTGCCCAGCACGAAAACGGGTTATCCCGCCGCGCTGTGGGGCGGGGCGACTGCGGGCGAGGTCAGCGCCGCCATTGCGGGCCTGCAAACCGAAGGCATTCCCGCGCTGCATGATTTGGCCGTCACCGTTCTGCTGGCCGAGGCGGATGCCCCTGCGATGGAAACCCCCGCTCAGCGCGGCGCGGTGCTGCTGGCGCGGGTGGATAAACTGCTGTCCATTGGCGCGCTGGATCAGGCCTATGCCCTGATCGAGGCGGCAGGCCCCGCCACCAACGCAGATTTGTTCCGCCGTGCCTTTGATGTCAGCCTGCTGATGGGCCAAGAAGACCGCGCTTGCCGCGAGATGCGCGCCACGCGGGGGCTGGATATTGCGCCGCAAACCCGCGTCTTTTGCGCCGCCCGAGCGGGCGATTGGGCAGGGGCCAAGCTGACTGTATCGACCGAAACCGCGCTGGGCGGTATTCCCGCCATCGAGGCCGAATTGCTGGAACGCTTTCTAGACCCCGAGGCCTTTGCCGACCCAACCCTGCCGCCCCCGCCCAAACCGATCACGCCGCTGATCTGGCGAATTTACGATGCGCTGGGCGAAACGCTGCCCACGGGCACCCTTCCCATTGCCTTTGCTCATGCCGAACTATCCCCGCGCGCGGGCTGGAAAGCACAGGCCGAAGCGGCCGAGCGTTTGGCGCGCACGGGGGTGCTATCGCCCAATCAACTGCTGGGCATTTTCACCTCTCAAAAGCCATCGGCATCGGGCGGGATATGGGATAGAATAGCGGCCTTTCAGGCCTTTGATGCGGCGATAACTGCGGGCGATGCTGTGGCGGTGGCCAGCGCACTTCCCCCCGCGTATGACGCAATGAAAGCTGCCGAATTGGAAGTAGCCTTTGCCGCGCTGTATGGCGAGGCATTAGCAAGCCTGAACCTGCAAGGGGACGAGGGCGATTTGGCCTATGAGGTGGGGCTACTCTCGCCCGCCTATGAACGGCTGGCGGGCGATCCTGCGGCGGGTACACCGCGCGGGTTTTTGGCGGGGCTGGCGCGGGGAGATTTGGCGGGGCAGACCGCCACGGGTGATTTGGGCCGCGCCGTGGCCGCAGGCTTTGCCGCGCCCGCGCTGCCTGATGATCTGGCGCAACTGGCCGCATCGGGCAATGTCGGCATGGGCATTTTGGCGGCCATATCGCGCATCCAAACGGGGGTTTTCGGCGAAGATCGCGCTGTGACCGAGGGGCTGGCCCTGCTGCGCGCGCTGGGGCTGGAATCGGCGGCGCGGCGCACTGCGCTGGAATTGATGATCTTGGAACGGCGGGGTTGACCCATGGCCGCGCCGCAGGGCTATGACGGCTGGATTTCTGCCTTTCTGGATGCCGCCCGCGCCGAGCGGGGGGCTGCCACCAACACCGCGCTGGCCTATGGGCGTGATTTGTTGGATTTCGCGGCATGGGCCGCGCGGCAAGGCTGCGCATTTGCCAACGCGGGCCGCGAAGACATTCACGCCTATCTGATATCGTG
>JAIXVS010000222.1 GCA_027482795.1 Rhodobacter sp. | reverse complement strand
GGGCCGCCCGCCATTCAGCGCCAGCATGTTGCAGGCAAAGCTGGTTTGCATGGGTGTAAAGCGGAACAATTGGTTCAGCACCACATCCGCCGTAGCATCGCGTTTCAGTTCGATCACCACGCGCACGCCAATACGGTCGCTTTCGTCTTGGATATGCGCGATGCCTTCTAGTTTTTTGTCGCGCACCAGTTCGGCAATGGTTTCAATCATGCGCGCTTTGTTGACCTGATAGGGCATCTCGTCGATGACAATCGCCCAGCGGTCTTTGCGGATTTCTTCGATATGGGTCTTGGCGCGAATAATCACGCTGCCGCGCCCTTCCAAATATGCCTTGCGCGCGCCTGATCGGCCCAAAATAAGCGCCCCAGTGGGGAAGTCTGGCGCGGGGATAATCTCCATCAACCGCTCGGCTGACAGGTCTGGGTTTTCGATCAGCGCCAGCGTGCCATCAATCACCTCGCCAAGGTTATGGGGCGGAATGCGGGTTGCCATGCCCACAGCAATACCTTCGGCCCCATTGACCAGCATATTGGGATAGCGGGCGGGAAGAACGGTTGGCTCGCGGTCTTTGCCATCGTAATTGTCTTGAAAATCAACGGTTTCTTTGTCGATATCGGCCAAAAGCGATAGGGCGGGCTTGTCCATGCGCACTTCGGTATAGCGAAAGGCGGCGGCTGGGTCGCCGTCCATGCTGCCGAAATTGCCTTGCCCGTCCAGCAGCACCAGCGACATTGAAAACGGCTGCGCCATGCGCACCAGCGCGTCATAAATCGCGCTATCTCCATGGGGGTGGTATTTGCCCATTGTATCGGCCACGGGGCGCGAAGATTTGCGGTAGGGTTTGTCGGGCGTATTGCCAACCTCGTGCATGGCAAACAGGATGCGGCGGTGCACGGGTTTTAGGCCATCGCGCAGATCGGGGATCGCGCGCGATACGATCACCGACATGGCATAGTCCAGATAGGCGGATTTCATTTCCGCCGCGATATCGATTTGCGGCCCGTCATGAATGGCGCGGGGGGATGCGCCTTCGCCGCTGTTTTCGGGGGCGTCTGGCGGGGTATCGGTTGGATCGCTCACAGCACTAAGCCTTTGGTCAAAACTCTAGATATTGTTGGAAAGACCCTATACCAAACCCCACCCGTGGTGCAAGGCAAGCAGGGCATTTTACGCGCTTTGCTTGTGGATAAGGGGCGAATTCGCCCGCCTTTGCCGCGCCTATTCGCCCGCTTGCCGCCCCTGCGGGCTTGGGTGTAGAAGCCCGCCTTATGAACAGCCCAAATGCGCCCCTAAATGCCAGCCTGAACAGCGTGGATGACCTGATCGCGGCAGGTCTGGTTGCCCCCGATCAGGCGGGTGATTTGGCGCGGGTCGAGGAAAATTTTCGCATTCGCATCACGTCTGAGATGGCGGGCGTGCAAAGCCCCGCCGTGGCGGCGCAATTTGTGCCCGATGCGCGCGAATTGGTGACCCGCCCAGAAGAGCTGACCGACCCTATCGGCGATAGCGCCCACAGCCCAACCTATGGCCTGACCCACCGCTACCCTGACCGCGTGATTTTGGCTGCAACCCACGCCTGCGAGGTATATTGCCGCTTTTGTTTCCGCCGCGAAGTGGTGGGCGAGGCGGCGGCCCTGCCCGAACCCGCCCTGACAGCGGCGCTGGACTATATCGCCAAAACCCCCGCGATTTGGGAGGTTATTTTGACAGGCGGTGACCCGATGTCGCTGTCGCCACGCCGCATAGCGTCCATCATGGCGCGCCTGTCGGCCATTCCCCATGTGCAAATCATCCGCCTGCACACGCGCGTGCCCGTGGTGGCCCCGCAGCGGATTGACGATGCTATGATCGCCGCCCTGCGCGCGCGCCCCACAGTCTATGTCGGCGTGCATACCAACCACGTAGACGAGCTGACCCCAGCCGCCTGCGCGGCACTGGCGCGCATTGCAGATGCGGGCTTTCCCATGGTGTCGCAAACCGTGCTGCTGCGCGGGGTCAATGATGATGCCGCCACGTTAGAGGCGCTGTTTCGCGCCCTGCTAACCTTGCGCGTGCAGCCTTATTACCTGCACCACTGCGATTTGGCGCAAGGCACCAGCCATTTCCGCACCACTATTGCCGCGGGCCAAGCGATTATGGCGCAATTGCGCGGGCGCATGTCGGGCATGGGGGTGCCGACCTATGTGCTGGATATTCCGGGCGGGTTTGGCAAAGTGCCCATTGGGCCTGATTATCTGGAACGCAGCGCGCAAGGGTATATGGTAACCGATTGGCAAGGCGCACGGCATATCTACCGCGACCCTGACTAGGCGTTAGAAACTGCGCGTCACGCGGTCGAACACTTTGCGGCCCATCAGGCTGCCCACCAGATCGACCATCAGTTTCGCCGTGCGGCCGCGTTCATCCAAAAACGGGTTCAGTTCCACCAAGTCCAGCGATGTCACCAGCCCGCTTTCGTGCAGCAATTCCATCACCAAATGCGCCTCGCGAAAGGTGGCCCCGCCTGGGACAGTTGTCCCAACCGCAGGGGCAATGGCGGGGTCTAGGAAATCCACATCCAAAGACACGTGCAATAGGCCATTGGCTGCCCGCACACGGGCCAAAAATTCGGCCAGTGGGGCAACAACGCCCCTCTCGTCCAACACGCGCATGTCGTTGATGGCAATATCGGCGCGCAAGAGGGCTGCATGTTCGGCAGGATCGACGCTGCGAATGCCGAACAGGCAGATGTTTTGCGCAGGGATTGGGGCAGGGAAGGGGGGGAAGGGATCAAACCCCGCGCGCCCTGCGATATAAGCCACGGGGGTGCCGTGCAAATTGCCCGAGGTGGTGGTTTCTACTGTATGAAAATCCGAATGCGCGTCCAGCCACAGCAAAAACAGAGGGCGGGTTTGCGCTGCCGCATGGCGCGCGGCCCCAGCCACACTGCCCAAGGCAAGGCTATGATCGCCGCCAAGGATCATCGGCAACCCGCCCGCCATAAGCGCGGCTTCGGTCCTATCTGCCAGCAGCGCTGTCCATGCTAAGACCTGCGGTAGATGATGCACGGCGGCGTTGTTGCAGGTTGCGCTTGGCAAAGGCCCCAGCGCCAGATCGCCCCAATCGTCCACCTCATGCCCCAGATCGGCAATCGCTGCGCGCAGGCCCGCGATGCGATAGGCCGCAGGCCCCATAACACAGCCCAAATTGCGCTGGCCTTCGTAGATTGGCGCGCCGATCAGAATGGTTTTGGCCATGTTGCCCCCCGTTTTAGGCAAGTTACGGCGCGGGGGCGGTTAGGGAAAGGGCTATTTGCGCAAAAGCTTGTCCAATTCGGCCTGCTCGGCGGCCGTCAGCTTGGCAGGTTCGGGCGCGGTTTGCCGCGCGCGCAGGGTGGCAAAGGCTATGCCTGCGCCTGCCAGCAGCATCAGCGGCCCCGCCAGCCACAAGATCAGCCCCGACCCCGTTGTGCGCGGTTTAAACAGCACGAATTCGCCATAGCGCGTGGTGACATAGTCAATCACCTGATCGTCGCTGTCGCCTGCCATAAGACGCTCGCGCACGGCAAGGCGCAGATCGCGGCTGATGGGCGCATTGGAATCGTCGATGCTTTCGCCTTGGCAGACGGGGCAGCGCAGGTTGATCGTGATCGCGCGCGCCCGCGCCTCGAGTGCGGGGTCTTTTAGCATTTCATCGGGCTGCACCGCAAAGGCGGGAGATGCCAGAAAAACCAGCAAGATCAAAAGGCTGCGCATCGCCTACTCCGCCGCCACAGGCATTGCATCGGGCTTAGACTTTGCCCCCGCCGCCACGCGGTACCGCCGATCTGTCAGCGAAATCAACCCGCCCAGCGCCATCAGCAGCGCGCCGCCCCAAATCCAATTGGCAAAGGGCTTGATGTAGCCGCGCACCGCGTAACCGCCCGCCTCTTGCGGATCACCGATCACCAGATAGACATCGCGGAAAATGCCTTGGTCAATGGCCGCTTCGGTGGTGGGCATGGCTGCCACTGGATAGATCCGCTTTTCGGGGAATAGGGTTGCCACGGCAGCGCCATCTTTAGTCACCAACATTTCGGCGCGGCTGGCGGTGTAATTTGGCCCCTGCACATCGCTGACGGCAACCAGTTTCACCTCATAGGCACCCAAGGGGAAACTTTCGCCGATGTTCACAGCGCGAATATCTTCGCGCAGCCAAGTGGTCATCGCGGCCACGGCGAAAACCGTCACCCCCATGCCAATATGCGCGACTGCGCGGCCCCAATCGGCGCGCGGCAGGCGCAGCGCGCGCCCTATGCGTTCGCCAAAGCCACCGCGCCCAGACCGCTGGCCCAAATCCACCAGCGCCCCCAGCACAACCCACAGCCCAAGGCCAACGCCAATCGGCCCCACAGCCGAGCGCCCCGTTTGCACTGCAAAGGTCAGCGCCAGCCCCGCCAGCGCCAGCGCCGCCGCCCCAACCAGTGGCAGCGCGCTGCGCCCGATATTGGCGCGCTTCCACGGCATAATCGCGCCCAAGGGCAAAATCAGCGCCAGCGCGACCATAAAGGGCGTGAACGCCGCATCAAAAAACGGCGCGCCCACCGACAGCTTGCGCCCAAAGGCCAGTTCGGCAAACAGCGGCCACATCGTGCCGACAAACACCACAAAGGCGGACACCGACAGCAGCAGGTTGTTGGCGACCAGCGCACTTTCGCGCGAGACCATCGAAAACACCCCCTTCGCCGCCAGCACAGGCGCGCGCAGGGCAAACAGCACGAATGCCCCGCCCATGAAAAACGCCAAAATCAGCAAAATGAACATGCCGCGTTCTGGGTCAACCGCAAAGCTATGCACCGAGGTGATGATGCCCGAGCGCACAATGAACGTGCCCATCAGCGAAAAGCCAAAGGCCAAAATCGCCAAGAAAATTGTCCAAGCCTTTAGGCTTTCACGCTTTTCCACCACAATGGCCGAATGCAGCAGGGCAGCCCCGATCAGCCATGGCATAAAGCTGGCGTTTTCCACAGGGTCCCAAAACCAAAACCCGCCCCAGCCCAATTCATAGTAGGCCCACCAACTGCCCATGGCGATGCCGATGGTCAAAAACACCCATGCCGCCAGCGTCCACGGCCGCACCCAGCGCCCCCATGCGGCATCAACGCGCCCTTCCAAAAGGGCTGCGATGGCGAAGGAAAAGCTCATCGATAGGCCGACATAGCCAAGGTACAAAAACGGCGGATGAAAGGCGAGGCCGGGGTCTTGCAGCAGCGGGTTCAAATCGCCCCCGTTCATCGGCGGCGAGGCAAGGCGCAAAAACGGGTTCGAAGTGAACAGCATGAACGCGACAAACGCCACGCCAATGCTGCCCTGCACCGCCAAAACCCGCGCGCGCAGCGTGGTGGGCAAATTGCCGCCCCAAATTGCCGCAGCCGCGCCGAAAATGGCCAAACACAGCGCCCACAGCAACAGCGATCCTTCGTGGTTGCCCCAAACGCCGCTGATTTTGTACAGCATCGGCTTGGCCGTGTGCGAATTTTCCACCACCAATTTCAGCGAAAAGTCCGATGTGACAAAGCCATAGGTCAGCGCCGCAAAGGACAGCGCGATCAGCCCCGCTTGGGCCAGCGCGGCAGGCCCCGCCACGGCCATCATCCGCCCATCGCGGGTATAGGCCCCCCACAGCGGCAGGATCGTTTGCACAATTGCCACCATAAAGGCCAAAATCAGTGCGAAATGCCCAAGCTCGATAATCATGCGCGGCTCCCTTTTGCGCTATCATAGGGCAGGGCGGCGCAGATGCAAATGGGGGCGGGTCACTTTGACGTGCGGCAAAAGGGGCTGTGCCCCCTTGCCGCTTTGGCAAAGGGCCAAAGCGGCCTACCCCCAAGGTATTTGGGCCAAAATGAAAGGGCGGCGGCGGGATTAGACCCCGCGCGACAGCGCCGCAACGCCCGTGCGGGCAATTTCGACAAGGCCCAAGGGGCGCATCAAATCGGCAAAAGCGTCGATTTTCACGGGTGTGCCTGTCATTTCAAACACGAAAGATTCCAGCGTGGAATCCACCACATTGGCGCGGAAAATCTCGGCCAAACGCAGCGCTTCAATCCGCGCCTCGCCTTTGCCAGCCACTTTCAGCAGCGCAAGTTCGCGCTGCACAGATGGGCCTTCGACCGTTAGATCATGCACTTCGTGCACAGGAACCATACGTTCCAGCAGCGATTTTATATGCTCAATCACCTGCGGGGTGCCTGTAGTGACAATGGTGATGCGGGATCGGTGGCTGGCATGGTCGGTTTCGGCCACGGTCAAGCTTTCGATATTATACCCGCGCCCCGAAAACAGCCCAATCACCCGCGCCAAAACGCCGCTTTCATTATCGACCACCACGGCCAAAGTGTGGCTTTCAATCCCGGGCGCGTTTGGATCGCGCAGCTCGTATGCCGAATGGCTGGTGCTGCCTTTTTTGATATTGAGGGCTGACATGTCTTTACCTTTTATAATGGGAGGTTGGCGGGCCGCTTAGACCAGCACCGCGCCTTTGGCCCCGATGACACCTTGAGTATCGGCGTCCCCAAGCAGCATTTCGTTATGCGGCTTGCCCGATGGGATCATGGGGAAGCAGTTTTCATGCTTTTCCACAAGGCAATCGAAAATCACGGGGCCGTCATAGCGGATCATCTCCATGATCGCATCATCCAGATCGGATGGATCATCGCATTT
>JAIXVS010000336.1 GCA_027482795.1 Rhodobacter sp. | reverse complement strand
TTGCTGGCATAGGTGCCTAGATCTTGCAGCAGCGCCGCCCCAACGGGCATGTTGTGGCGCGCGCAGAATTCGGCCCAGATTGCGCCAAATGGCAGGTCTTTCGCCTCTTCCGCCCAAATCAGGCGGGCGGTGAAATCCATCGCCTCTTCAGCGGCGACCAGTTGCGCGCGCGGCAGCAACAGGGCGCGCAGCAGCGCCTTTTGCATATTGCGCGTGCCAATTACCCATGCCGCCGTGCGCGAAATGGTGGCATCGAAGAAATCCAAACCGATATGAGTGCGGGGCAGCAAATCGCCAAAGACCAGTTCCTGCGCCATGGCAAGCAGATCGTCGTTCAGCGTGACCACATGGTCGCTGTCCCAGCGCACGGGGCGCGAGACGTGCAGAAGGATTTCGGGCACGGACAATGCGACCGAGGACAGCTTATCCGCCACGCTTTCGGTGGGGTGGAAATGGCCCATGTCCAGACATAGCGCTATCTTCTTGCGCGTGGCATAGCCCAGATAAAATTCGTGGCTGCCCACGGTCATTGATTCCACACCAATGCCAAACAGTTTGGATTCCACCGCGTCAATGAGCTGCGCTCGTGGCAAAGGGGCGGCAAACATGGCGTCCAAGCTGGCTTCCAGCCGTTTGCGCGCCGCCATGCGGGCCACGGGCGTGTCTTTTGACCCGTCAGGCACCCAGATGTTATTGACCGCAGCACTGCCCAAAGCCGCGCCCATTTGGGCGGCAATCTCGCGGCAGCGTTTGCCATGTTCAATCCAAAAATCGCGGATACCTTGGGTGGGGTGCGAGAGGGTTAGGTTATCATCGGCCTTGGCATGGGCAAAGAAGGTGGGGTTAAAATCCAGCCCCAAGCCCTGCGATTTGGCCCAATCGACCCACGGCGCGAAATGGTGGTATTCAATCGCATCGCGGTCAGGGGTTTCGGGCGTGTCCATGTAAAAGGCGTGCAGGTTTAGGCGGTGTTTGCCCGGAATGCGCCCGTAAGCATATTCCAAATCTGCGCGCAGCTCGTCCGGTGTGCGGGCGCGGCCGGGGTAGTTGCCCGTGGCCTGAATACCCCCGCCCGAAGTGCCGCTTTTGCCTTCAAACCCGCGCACATCATCGCCCTGCCAGCAATGCACGGAAATGGGGATAGCGGCCAGCGCGGTCATCGCAACTTCAACGTCAACGCCAAGGGCGGCGAATGTATCGCGGGCAGCGTCAAAGGCGTGGGTGGTCATGGTCTTTCTCCCAGTTTGCAGCCCTTAGGGGCGGCGATAGCGGATGTTGTCGCGGCCAAGGTCGGCAACCTTTGCCGCCCCCATCAGCCGCATGTCGCGGATCACTTCGTCGCGCAAAAGGGTTATGGCGCGTTCCACCCCCGCTTGACCTGCGGCGGCCAGCGGGAACAGATAGGCGCGGCCAATGCCAACCGCCTTTGCCCCCAGCGACAGCGCCTTGACGATATGGGTGCCGCGTTGAATGCCAGAATCCAGCATAACATCGACGCGGCCCGCCACGGCATCGACCACCTCGGCCAGCCCATCGAATGTGGCGCGCGAGCCGTCAAGCTGCCGCCCCCCGTGGTTAGATAGGATCACACCTTGGCAGCCCAATTCGGCAGCGCGGCGCGCGTCATCGGGGTGAATAACGCCTTTCAGGCAGAAGGGGCCATTCCAATCGGCGATCATGCCCGCCAGATCATCCCAGTTTAGCGTGGGTTCCAGCATTTCGGTGAAATAGCGGCCTATTGAGACCGCACCGCCACCCATATCGACATGGCCATCCAGCTGCGGCAGGGCAAATTTTTCGTGCAGCAGGTAATTGATGCCCCAGCGGGGTTTGATTGCAAATTGTGCCATCCCTGCCAGCGTCAGGCGGAACGGAATGGAAAAGCCTGTGCGCTTGTCCCTCTCTCGATTACCGCCTGTGATGCTGTCAACCGTCAGCATCATCACATCCACACCCGCCGCCTTGGCGCGGGCCATCATCGCGCGGTTTAGCCCGCGATCTTTGTGGAAATAAAACTGGTACACCTGCGGGCCGGCAAATTTGCGCACGTCTTCTAGGCTGGTCGTGCCCAGCGATGACACCCCAAACATCGTGCCAAATTTGCTGGCCGCCCCAGCCACCGCGCGTTCGCCCTGATGATGGAACAGGCGTTGCAGCGCGGTGGGGGAAAGGTAAAACGGCAGCGCCAGCTTTTGCCCCATCACCGTGACGGACGCATCCACATCTGCCGAACCGCGCAACACGCGCGGCAGCAGATCGACATCTTCAAAGGCGGCCGTATTGCGCCGATAGGTCGCCTCGTCATCTGCCGCGCCGTCGATGTAATTGAAAATCGGGCTGGGCAGGCGACGCTGCGCGAGCCTGCGAAAATCGTGAAAATTGTGGCAATCGGTCAGGCGCATTGGGCTTCCTTTCGCGGGTTTAGCGCGTGAACGCCTCTTTATTGCCCGCATCGACATTGATGATATTGCCCGTCGACTTTGCCGATAAATCGGAGGCAAAGAAATAGGCAGCTTCAGCAATATCTTCTGGAAAGACCGACTTTTTCAGCATGGATCGGTTGCGATACATCTCTTCCAGCCCCTCTTTATCGGTTTTGTAGGTGCTGGCGCGCTGTTCCAGCCAATCGCCTTCCCAAATTTTCGATCCGCGCAGCACGGCATCGGGGTTGACCACGTTTACGCGAATGCCGACCTCGGCCCCTTCCAGTGCAAGGCAGCGGGCAAGGTGAATTTCGCTGGCCTTGGCCGTGCAATAGGCGGCGGCATTGGGGCTGGCGGCAAGGCCGTTTTTCGAGGCGATAAACACCACCGACCCGCCCATGCCCTGCGCGCGCATTAGGCGGAACCCTTCGCGCGAGACAAGGAAATAGCCCGTGGAGAGAATATCCATATTCTTTTGCCACAGCGCCAGCGTGGTATCTTCGATTGGCGCGGATGAGGCGATGCCAGCGTTTGATACCAAAATATCCAAACCGCCAAATTCCACCGCCGCCTGCGCAAAGGCGCGGGCAACTGCACCCTCATCGGTGACATTCATATGCACCGTGCGCACCACATCGGCCCCATAGCGCGCGGTCAGATTCTGGGCGGTTTTGGCAAGGCTGGCCTCGTCAATATCGGCCAGCATCACGCAGGCCCCTTCTGCCAGATATTTCTGGGCCGTGGCCGACCCAATCCCGCCTGCACCGCCCGTGACCAAGGCCACGCGGCCTGCCAATGATTTAGGCTTTGGCATACGCGCTAGCTTTGCCTCTTCCAGAAGCCAATATTCAATATCGAACGCCTCTTGCTCGGGCAGGCCGACATAGGTGGAAACGGCGCTGGCCCCGCGCATCACGTTGATGGCGTTCACATAAAACTCGCCCGAAATACGCGCGGTGGCTTTGTCTTTAGCAAAGGTGATCATGCCCACGCCAGGCACCAGATAAACCACTGCGTTCGGGTCGCGCAGGGCGGGGGAATTTTCGTGTTTGCAGCGGCTGTAATAGGCGCTGTAATCATCGCGGTAGGCGGCGATTTGGGCGGTTAGCCCCGCCAAGGTGGCCGCGACATCGGGGTTGGCGGGGGTAAAATCCACCACCAAGGGTTTGATTTTGGTGCGCAGAAAATGGTCTGGGCAAGAGGTGCCAAGGTCTGCCAATGCGGCCATATTGGCCGAATTCACAAACTCCAGCACGGCGGCAGAATCATCAAAATGCCCCACCATCGGTTGCAGGGCTGAGATTTGTCCGCGAATGACAGGCATCAGACTGGCGGCCACATCGCGGCGTGCCTGCGCATCCAAACTGCTGTGCACCGCACCGCCAAAGGCGGGCTTACCCGCCGTTTGCGCGGCAAACCAATCTTGGGCCTTTTGGATAATCTCTAGCGTCAGCTTATAGCAGGCTTCGGCATCATCATCCCATGTGAACAAGCCATGGCTTTCCAGCACCACGCCCTTGGCAGATGGGTTTTCAAGGCAGAATTTTTCCAGCCATAGGCCCAATTCAAAACCTGGGCGTTTCCACGGCAGCCAGCCGATGGCATCGCCAAAAATCTGCGCCGTCATCGCGCGGCTGTCTGCACTTGCGGCAATGGCAATCACCGCATCGGGGTGCATATGGTCGACATGCTTTTTGGGCACATAGGCGTGCAAAGGCGTGTCAATGCTGGCGGCGCGTGGGTTTAGGTTAAAGGTGCAATGGGGCAGAAAGCCCACCATTTCATCTTCAAATTCCAGCCCGCGATAAATACCCTTTAGCGCGCGCAGCTTGTCCATATACAGCGTGGCGAACCCATCCATCTTGATGGACCCCACATCCCCGCCCGACCCTTTGACCCACATCACCTCTACCATCTGGCCCGTCAGCGGATCGGCTTGCATCACCTTGGCGCTGGTATTGCCGCCGCCGTAATTGGTGATTCGCTTGTCAGACCCCAGCAGGTTTGACCGATACAGCAGCTTTTCAGGCTCGGACATTGTGGCGGCTTTGGCCGCGTCCCATAGGTTTTCCAAACGATTGCCGCTCATCGTGCCAAATCCTTTCGTGTGTTGAGGGCAAATGTGCCGAAAACTGGCAAGCTGTCAATGCAAAACGATCAGCTTCGCGCAATTTCAATCATTCTGCGGTGCAGCATGATTGAAACTGATTGACAATGCGCGAAGTTGCAGACTAGCGTGAGTCGTCACAGGCGCGAAGCTGCGCCAAGTTTGGAAAGCACAGGATGCACGAAAGCGAGCGCCACAGGATTATCCTATCAGCCATCGACGGGCGGCCCGTTGTGATGGTGGGCGATCTGGTGCAACTGACGGGCGCATCCGAGGCAACCATTCGCCGTGATATCGCCACGCTTCATGTGCAGAAAAAGCTGCGCCGTGTGCGGGGCGGGGCCGAAAGCGTGGCCCCATCGCAGTTTGCAGGCATCAATGCGCGCCCGTTTTCGGTGAACGAAGGCATCCGTCTGGCCGAAAAGCGGGCGATTGCCCGCGCTGCGGCAGAGCTGTGCGCTGACGGCGCGCCCATTATCATCAACGGCGGGACGACCACCTTTCAGATGGTGCATCCGCTGACCGCGATGAAGCTGCAAATTTTCACCAACAGCTTTCCCATTGCCGAACACCTGCTGAAATACAGCCGCAACACGGTGCTGCTGCCCGCAGGCGCGATTTACCGCGAGCAAAACATCATCCTTTCCCCGTTTGACGAAGACGGCAGTCGCCATTTTGCCGCCAAGCGCATGTTTATGGGCTGCCGCGGCCTTGGCCCGCTGGGCCTGCTGGAAGGTGACGCGCTGCTGGCCCAAGCCGAACAAAAGCTCATCGGCCAAGCGGAAGAACTGTTCGTTCTGTGCGACAGCACCAAGTTTTCTGCGCGATCCAGCCTGCTGCTATGCCCGCTGACGCGCATTCATACCGTTATCACCGATGACGGCATTTCCGACCGCGATGCAGACATGCTGGCGCGGGCGGATATCAGACTGATCGTGGCAAATGTAAACGCCACGGACAGAAACGCGGCTTTAGCCAATATTAACACTGGCGATGGCTAATACGTACAGAACGTAACGCTCTATCTGGGAGGATAACATGAGCATTTTGAAGAAGATCCTAACAACGGCAGCGCTGACATCGGCCATGATGGCTGGGGCAGCGCAGGCCGAAAACGTGAAAATCGCTTTGGTGGTTAAGGCGCTGGGCATTGGTTTCTTTGAAGCCGCTGCAAAAGGCGCTGAAGAGGCTGCCAAGGAACTGGGCGATGTCGAAGTCATCTATACTGGCCCAACCGACACCACCGCAGAAGGCCAGATCGAAGTGATCAACAGCCTGATCGCCCAAGGCGTGAATGCAATTGCCATTTCGGCCAATGACAAAGACGCGTTGGTGCCTGCCCTGCAAAAGGCGATGGAGCGTGGCATCACCGTTATCTCGTGGGATTCGGGCGTAGCACCTGAAGGGCGCATGATGCACCTGAACCCATCGTCGAACGCGCTGATCGGCAACACCATCATCAAACTGGCAGCTGACAATATGCCAGAGGGCGGCGAAGTGGCGATTTTGTCGGCATCGGCAACGGCCACCAACCAGAACATCTGGATCGAAGAGGCCAAAAAGGTTCTGCCAAACTATGCGGGCGTCACCTTGGTTGACACGGTGTATGGCGACGATTTGGCTGATAAATCCTACCGTGAAGCGCAGGGCCTTATTGCCAAGTATCCAAACCTGAAGGCCATCATTGCCCCAACCACGGTTGGTATTTTGGCAGCTAGCCAAGCGGTGACCGATGGCGGTTTGATCGGTAAGGTCAACGTCACGGGTCTGGGTCTGCCATCCGAAATGGCGGGCGCTGTGGAATCGGGCGCAACCAAGTCTTTCGCCATCTGGAACCCAATCGATCTGGGCTATGCCGCAACGATGCTGTCTTACAACATCGTCAAAGGTGCCAAGGCCGAAGCAGGCGCTGAAATTGGCATGGGCCGTATGGGTACCGCCAAATTGGATGATAACAACGAAGCGGCCATGTCTGACCCCTTCACCTATGACGCCAGCAACATCGCTGATTTCAAGTCGATTTTCTAATATCGCTTGACGTAAACTTGGCCCAGCCAGACCGTTCTGGCTGGGCCATTTTTCAAAGGTCGAACCATGCCCCAACCCGTTCTTTCCCAACCTGTCCTGTCGCTGCGCGCGCTGTCCAAATCCTTTCCGGGGGTTAAGGCGCTGCAAGATGTGCAGCTTGATCTGTATGCGGGCGAAGTGACCGCGCTGATCGGCGAAAATGGCGCGGGTAAGTCGACAATTGTGAAGGTGCTGACAGGCATCTACCAGCCCGATGCGGGCGAGATTTTTCTAGATGGAACGGCAGTGAAATTCCCCAGCAGCGAGGCGGCTGCGGCGGCTGGCGTATCGGCCATTCACCAAGAAACCGTGCTGTTTGACGAATTGACCGTGGCCGAAAATATCTGGCTGGGCCATGCGCCCAAAACCAAATGGGGGCTGATTGATGTGGCAGCCCAGCGCGGCCAAGCCGCCGCGCTTTTGGATTCGATAGGCGCCAAGATTGACCCTGATATTTTGCTGCGCGAGTTGGGCATTGCCCAGCGCCATTTGGTGGCCATTGCCCGCGCCCTGTCGATTGACGCGCGCGTTGTGATTATGGACGAGCCGACTGCCGCGCTGTCGCACAAAGAAATTCAAGAATTGTATGAGTTGGTTGAAACGCTGAAATCTAAGGGCAAGGCGATTTTGTTCATCAGCCATAAGTTTGACGAAATCTTTCGCATCGCAGATCGTTACACCGTGTTTCGCGATGGGCAGTTTGTGGGCGCGGGCCTGATGCGCGAGGCGAGCGAGGCGCAGCTGGTGCAAATGATGGTGGGCCGCGCGGTTGATCAGATTTTCCCCGCGCGGGCGCGCAATATTGGCGATGTTGTGTTGACTGTGGCGGGCTATAGCCACCCCACAGAATTTGCCGATATACGGTTTTCGCTGCACAAGGGCGAGATTTTGGGCTTTTACGGGCTTGTCGGTGCGGGCCGCAGCGAGGTGATGCAGGCGCTGTTTGGCATTACCAAGCCGAGCGCGGGCGCTGTCAATTTAGAAGGGCAGGTGCGGGTTATTCGCACAACGTCCGATGCGATTGCGGCGGGCATTGTTTACGTGCCCGAAGATCGCGGGCGGCAAGGCGCGATCAAGGGGTTGCCGATTTTTCAAAACGCCAGCCTGCCCTCGCTGACCAAAACATCGCGCGCGGGGTTTTTGCGGCTGGCGCAGGAATTTGCGCTGACGCGCGAATACACGCAGGCGCTGGATTTGCGGGCGGCATCCTTGGATCAGGATATTGGCCTTTTGTCGGGCGGCAATCAGCAAAAAGTGGTTATCGCCAAATGGCTGGCCACAAAACCGCGTGTGATTATTCTGGACGAGCCGACCAAGGGCATCGACATTGGATCAAAGGCGATGGTGCATGAATTTATGGCCAAACTGGCCGCCGAAGGGTTGGCCGTGATTATGGTATCGTCTGAAATTCCCGAAGTGCTGGGCATGTCTGACCGCGTGATTGTGATGCGCGAAGGGCGCATTGCCGCCGAACTGACAGGCGATGCGATGACACCCGAGGCGCTGGTACGCGCCGCGGCTGGGTTGGGAGAGGCCGCATGAAAGCCGCCCTCACCTCGCGCGACGCGCTGCTAACCTATGCCATTATTGCGATGACAGCGGTCATAGCCTACCGCTTTCCTGCATTTATCACGCCCAGCAGTCTGGCCAATACGTTTAACGACACTGCGCCGTTGATGATATTGGTCATCGGGCAAATGATTGTGATTTTGACCAAATGTATCGACCTGTCTGTGGCGGCCACTTTGGCGCTGACAGGGATGGTGGCGGCGCTGATGGATGGGGCAGGCGTGCCGCTGGCACTGGTTATTCCTGCGGCTATTGCGCTGGGCGCGATGCTGGGCATGGTCAACGGGCTGCTGGTGTGGCGCGTGGGTATTCCGTCTATCGTGGTGACATTGGGTACGATGACCATTTATCGCGGCGTGATCTTTTTGATGACCGATGGAAAATGGGTGAACGCGCATGAAATGTCAGATGCGTTCAAGGCCCTGCCCCGCCTGCATGTGCTGGGCCTGCCTGTAATGTCTTGGGTGGCTATTGCGGTGATTGCAATCTTTGCCGTGATTATGACGCGCACCGTGCTGGGGCGCAGCTTTTACGCGGTGGGGGGAAACCCCCATGCCGCAGTGTATGCGGGCATTGATGTGGGTCGCACGCAATTTGCCGCCTTTTCCATTTCGGGCGCGCTGGCGGGGCTGGTGGGATACCTGTGGGTGTCGCGCTATGCCGTGGCCTATGTCGATGTGGCGGGGGGCTTTGAATTGGATGTCGTCGCGGCCTGCGTCATTGGCGGGATATCGATTGCGGGCGGTATCGGCGGGGTGCGCGGGGCGATTTTGGGCTGCATTTTTCTGGGCATCATCAAAAACGCGCTGCCCGTCATCGGCGTATCGCCGTTTTGGCAAATGGCGATTTCTGGCACGGCGATTGTGCTGGCGGTGGCGGTAAACGCCCTGCAAAACCGCCCCAAGGGGCGGCTTATCTTGAAAACAACCGAGACAGGAGCGCGCGCATGACCGCCCCCATGAACACGCCTAGCACCCGCAGTTTGCCAGACCGCCTGCACAGCCCAATGCACCGCGCCGTACGGTCGTGGGAGGCGTTGTTGGTGGTGGTGTTTATTCTGATTTTCACCGCCAATTCCTTTGCCTCGCCCTATTTTCTGAATGTGTGGAACCTGTCGGACGCGACGTTCAACTTTACCGAAAAGGCGATGATTGCCTTTGCCATGGCGATGCTGATTATTGCGGGGGAAATTGACCTTTCCGTCGCCTCGATCATCGCGCTGGCATCCACTGCGATGGGGCTGGTGATGAGCGCGGGCTACGGCGTGCCTGTTATTGTGGTCACTGGCATTGCAGTGGGCGTGATGTGCGGCGCGATCAACGGCGTTTTGGTGGCGGGAATGAACCTGCCCTCTATCGTGGTGACCATTGGCACGATGAGCCTGTTTCGCGGTGTGTCATTCATTATTCTGGGCGATCAGGCATTTACGGGATACCCCAAAGAATTTGCCTTTTTCGGGCAGGGCTATGTGTTTTGGGTGATTTCGTTTGAGTTGTTCCTTTTCGCCGTCACGGCGGTTATTTTCTATGCCCTGCTGCACCGCACCAATTTTGGCCGATCTGTCTATGTAATCGGGAATAACCCCATGGGCGCGCTGTTTTCGGGGGTGCGGGTG